>JAYVJS010000290.1:0-12571 GCA_043769075.1 Gemmatimonadota bacterium
CTCGGCGAGGGACGGGCTCGCGCTTACGGTCTTTGTTCGGTATCAGCACGAAACCAATATCGGTATTTGTTCGGTGCTGTCAAGGGTGCAGTTTGGGTGGCGGGCAAAAAAAAGAACCCCGACCTTTGGAGGGTCGGGGTTCCCCGGACGCTTGCTTACGCGCTGGCGATCCGCTTCACGCCTTCAGCCGCCGGGCCCTTGGCACCCTGGACGACGTCAAACTCCACCCGCTCACCCTCGGTCAAGGACTTGAAGCCCTCGCCGGTGATGGCAGAATGATGGACGAAGCAATCTTTCGCTCCGTCTTCCGGCGTGATGAACCCGAAGCCCTTGGCATCGTTGAACCACTTGACCGTACCAGTCGTTCGCATTGCGGTATTCCCTTGTGAACTGGATCGGCGACTGGCGCACCAGCACGCTGACCATTACTGAACCCCCGTGAAAAACCCTCACGAGACGGGGCGTTCCCACGGTGAGGGGCCTTTCCCCTACACCGCCAACGGTCATCGATGAAAAAAGGGGGCACAGCATTGCTGGGCCCCCAACGTCCACTCGGAACTTGTCCGCGCTTTGGCGCTTCGACCGCTTCCACTACAGTAACGCCAAAGGGCAGAAACCGCAACAACTTGGGCCCTGGCAGGTAGATTGGGGTCTCTTTGCCCGAGCCCCTGGAGCCCCCACGATGAACCACCGACGGGTATACTGGAACGCCTTAGCGTTGATGTTTGCCAGAAGTGTCCTGGGGCTGATTTTTCTCATGGCCGGGGTTTATAAGGTCTTTGTTTTGACCCCTGCTGGGCATGTCACCCAAATGTTTCTCCCCTATCAAGACACCTTTCTTCCAACGTGGTCGTTGTGGCTCGTTGGGTTTACGATCCCGTTCGTCGAGCTGGTGGCCGGAGGCTTGGTTCTTCTTGGCTGGCGACGGACCTTGGCGTATGGGGGGCTCGGGGTTGTCTTGGTAGTCGTCACCTTCGGTCATCTGCTCCACGAACCTCTCTATCCGTTTCACGAACATGTGATCCCGCGGCTCGGACTTCTCTTGTTGCTGCTCCTGTTGCCGCCGGAGTCCGATCGATTTTCGCTCGATGAAATACTGGCTCGACGCCGAGGCCGGCCGATGGTTCAGTAGCCGAGAGTGGTGGCCGACCGAATGAAGTGCTACCATATCCGGATGACCCGACCGAATCGACTCTTGCCATGGGCGATTGCCCTGGCAGCCGCCTGTACTCGCCCCGCCCCGCCCGCCCTTCCATCCGAACTCCGGATTGCGGTCATTCCAAAGGGAACCACCCACGAGTTTTGGAAAGCGGTCCACGCCGGTGCCATCAAAGCCGGCGCTGAGCTCGGCGTTACTGTCGAGTGGAAGGGTCCCCTTCAAGAGAGCGATCGTGAAGAGCAGATCAAGGTGATCGAAAACTTCGCGACGCGGGGTGTTTCGGGGATCGCGTTGGCCCCGCTTGATGATGCGGCCTTGGTTCAGCCGGTTCTCGACGCGAGGCGGGCTGGAATTCCAGTCGTGATCTTTGACTCGGATCTCAAATCAGAGGACTACGTCAGTTTCGTGGCCACCGACAATTACAAGGGAGGACAGGTTGCCGGCGCCGAGTTGGCCCGGCGGGTGGGCGAGAGGGGAAACATCCTGCTCCTTCGCTACGCGGTCGGCTCGGCCAGTACGGCTAAGCGAGAGCAAGGATTCTTGGATGAGATTGCTAAGCACCCGGGACTCACGGTCGTCAGCGACAACCAGTACGCCGGCCCGACGACTGAAACCGCGTTTCAGTCGAGCGAGAACCTGCTCGCAGCCCACAAGAGTGGATCTGGCCTGACGATCGACGGGATCTTCTGTCCGAACGAATCGGCCACCTTCGGGATGCTTCGCGCGCTAGTTGACGGGGGGTATGCGGGCAAAGTCCATTTTATCGGGTTCGACTCAAGCCCCAAATTCGTTGAGGCGATCAATTCTGGTCAGATGGACGGAGTGGTGCTCCAGAACCCGGTCAACATGGGGTATCTCGCGGTGAAGACCCTGGTCCAGCACCTCCGAGGTCAGCCGGTGGATAAGCGGATCGACACCGGCGCCACGCTGGTGACGAAGAGCAACATCGCGGACCCGGCGATCGCGGAATTGGTGAGCCCCAAGCTGGCGCCGTAAGAGGCGGGTTACTCGAGCGGATATGAGTCGACGCCGAGGCTGGCGCCGACCGCACTGAGCCGGTGATCGTAGCAGGCCAACCGAAATTTCTGGCCCTGGCGAAGTAGAAAGTCCATCGAGGCCGCGTGGAGAGCGTCGAGGGTACGGACCGGCTTCTGGAACGGTTCCGTGGCTCGGGCCAACACCGGTCGGACCAGTTCGAGAAAGGCAATCCGGCCCAATAGGCCTTCCGCGGCCGCGCGGTGAGACCGGGCGAGCCCTCGATCGTTCAGGCGGGTCCAGACTTCGTACTCGAGCAGCCGGCTCGTCACCAACGGTTCGGACCACAACGCCTCGGGGGGCCGTCGGTCCTCAGCGAGCAGGTGAGCCAGGGCCACGGACGTATCGAGATAAATCACCGATTGCCTCGGTCGTGGGCCAACTCCTCGAGCACTTGGGCTAGCGAGGCCACGCCTGGTCCCGGCGGCGGCGGGGGGCCGACCACCAACGGAGGAGTGATCCATCCTTTTCGGACCGCGTCGGCGAGCAGCGCGTCGGGTGCCATGTCACTTCTCCCGGAGCGAGGGGGGATTAGTTCCGCGACGACCCGGTCGCGGTCGGTGACGAGTACGGTTTCGCCGGAGGCCACGAGCCGGACGTATTCCGCCAGCTTGTTCTTGAGCGTTTTGAGTCCGATCGCCAGCATGTGTTGAAAGTAGCTTGTGGAAGCTACTTTCTCAAGTACGGGGGCCTGGTTCGTCATGCCGACGAAGATTGCCTCGACCAACTTCGGGTGGTAACCCAAACAACGCGAGACCAGGCCAAAAAGCGCGAGGCCTGGCTGGTTCTTGCGTCCGGTCCGGTTTGCCGATCGTGCGGAAGCGGTCCAGATTTGGAGGGCCACCATGTCTCATTCGAATTCCGCTTTCGCCCCAATGGCTGCCGCGGGTCCGGTCTTAGTCATGGACCGGATTGGGAAGCGGTTTGGGGCGACCGTGGCTTTGGCGGGGGTCGACCTGATGGTAGCGGCCGGCGAGATCCACGCCCTGTTGGGCCAAAATGGTGCCGGCAAGAGTACCCTGATGAAGATTCTGTCCGGAGCACTCGCGCCGGATGAGGGGACGATCCACCTGGGTGGGGCGCCGTACCGGCCGCGTGATCCGCTGGCGGGCCGCCACGCCGGGATCGCGATGATCTATCAGGAGCTCTCGCTGGTGCCCCACTTGTCGGTGGCAGAAAACATCTGCTTGGGTGTCGAGCCGGTACGCTGGGGGTTGGTCGACCGCGGTCGGATGCGAGCGGGCGCTCGGGCGGCGCTTCTTGAACTTGGGGCGGAGGGAATCGACCCCGACGCAAGTGTCGGGTCGCTTCCAATCGCCGCCCGGCAACTGGTGGAGATTGCTCGCGGTCTGGCCGCGGGTTGCCGGGTGCTGGTCCTCGATGAGCCGACCAGCAGTCTTCCGCTGCCGGATGCCGAGCGTCTTTTTGCCACCATGCGTCGGCTGGCCGGGCAGGGCAAGGCGATCGTCTATATCACGCACTTTTTGGAGGAAGCGTTAGGCGTCGCCGATCGGTTTTCGGTTCTTCGGGACGGCCGATTGGTGGCTTCGGGATCGACCGCGGGCACCTCGGCCCCGGATCTCGTTTCGATGATGATGGGGCAGTCCAGTGCTGAGGGGTACCGACGGCGGGCCCGGACTCGGGGTGAGGCGGTTCTCGAGGTCGACGACCTGGCGGGGTCGGCCCGCCTCGAACGGGCCAGTTTCGTCCTCCATCGTGGTGAGGTGGCCGGGATCTTCGGGTTGGTGGGCTCCGGCCGGACCGAATTGCTGCGAGCCATATTTGGTCTCGATCCGGTCCGCCGGGGGTCGGTTCGGGTCAAGGGCATGAGTGGATCCAACTCGCCGGAAGGTCGGTGGGCGAGCGGGGTTGGTCTGGTAAGCGAGGACCGAAAAGCCGAGGGGTTGGCGATTGACTTGAGCGTGGCGGACAACTTGATGCTGAGCAAATTGGGCGGCCCGTGGGTGATGGCGGCGCGACAACAGTCGGCGACGGCCGGGTTGATCGAGCGGCTCGCCATTCGCGCGGCGGATCCGTTTGTGCCGGTAACCACCCTGTCGGGGGGCAATCAACAGAAGGTCGCGCTGGGCCGACTGCTCCACCACGACGTCGACGTATTGTTGCTGGACGAACCGACTCGGGGTATCGACGTCGGCAGCAAGAGCGAGATCTACCGCCTTATCGACGAGTTAGTGACCGATTCGGTGCCTGCCAAGGCAGTCTTACTGGTCGGCAGCTACTTGCCCGAACTCCTCGGCGTGTGCGACCGGATTGCGGTGATGCACCGCGGCGTGTTGGGCGATTTCGTTCCGGTCGGCGATACCGATGAGCGGAAGCTTCTGCTCGCGGCATCAGGGCCGGCGTCCTGATGCGCCGGAACTTGGTGAGTCTTGTCGTTTGGGTCGCGGCCTACTTGTTGTTTGCCGGGTTGATTCGCCGGGCCACGGGCGAATTCAGTTTCCTGAACGGGGCCAACCTCGAGTTGGTGCTTCGCCAGACCGCGATCGTTGGGACCGCCGCTCTTGGGATGACATTGATCATTGCGGCCGGGGGGATTGATCTGTCTGCCGGAGCGGTGATTGCCTTGACCACCGTCGTGGTGGCCTCGGCGCTTCGGGCCGGCTTGTCGCCGGCGGGGGCCTTGGCGCTTGGGCTTGGGGCCGGGGTGATCGCCGGGGCCTTGAACGGGCTCCTGGTCACGCTGCTTGGGGTGGTGCCGTTCATCGTCACGCTTGGGACCATGCTGGCGGTCCGTGGTGCGGCCAAGGGGTTGGCCCATGAGCAGAAGATCGACGCGCCGACCACCTGGCTCAACGATGGGCTCGCCGTGCTGTCGCCTGACCGGCAATGGCAGCTTTTCCCAACCGGTGTCTGGCTGATGGTGTTGCTCGCGCTCGGGGTGGCGGTCGTCCTCAACTACACCCGGTTTGGCCGGCACGTGTTGGCGGTCGGCTCGAACCCGAGTGCGGCGCGCCTGGCGGGTATTCCGGTCGAACGCGTCAAACGTCTCGTCTATCTCCTGGGAGGGTTGTTCGGGGCCGTGGCCGGGGTCCTTCAATACGGCCGCCTCTCGGTCGGCGATCCGACCGTGGCCACGGGGCTCGAGCTCGACATCATCGCGGCTGTAGTTATCGGCGGCGCCAGTCTCGCAGGTGGCGAGGCCTGGGTGCTCGGCAGCGTCCTGGGCGCCCTCATCATGACCACGATTCGGGCCGGGGGTTCACAGCTCGGCTGGTCCAACTGGGTTCAAGAGATCGTGACGGGTCTCATCATTATCTCAGCGGTGGCGGTGGATCGGATTCGTCACCGGCGCGACGCCTAACGATGGTTCACGCCTTTAGGCCATAGCCCAATTCAGCGCCGCCTGACAGGAGATGGTCCACTCCGGTCGTGAAGCCGGCTTGGGCAGCCAGGAACACCGCGAGCGCGCCGACCTCGGCGGCGGTTCCCATTCGCCCGATTGGTTGGGCCGCTTTCCCCGCGGCCTCCGCACGGGCGGGGTCCGCGGTGGTCGCGGCCCCTTCGATCCACAATGGGGTCAGGATGTTGCCCGGCGAGATCGAGTTGACCCGGACGCCGTGGGGTGCCTCGTCGATGGCGAGGGCCTTGGTGAGGGCGATGACAGCACCTTTGGTGGCCACGTAGGTGACCGCATGATGCTGTCCGATGGAGCCCACGAGACTGGCGATGTTGATGATGTTCCCTTGGGTCATCCGGAGGTACGGCAGGGCCGCCCGGCAGGCCGTGAACACGCTGACCACGTTGAGCTCCAGGAGGGCCCGGAGGTCCGCGATCGAAAAAGCGTCTATCGGTTGATGGGGCGGATGCCACCCGGCGTTGTTGACGACACAGTCGAGCCTTCCGGCTGAGTCGGCAGTGGCCGTGACGAACTCTTCGAGGGCGACGGGATCGGTTACATCACAGGGGGAAAAACGGGCTCGGCCGGGCGCCTGCCGCCCGAGGTCGGCCGCCAGGGCCTCGCCCTCGGTGGTCCGCCGATCGCAGAACGAGACCACCGCGCCGGCGGCAACGAACGCTCGGACGATACCCTCGCCGATGCCGCGGCTCCCGCCGGTCACAATCACGACCCGGTCGCGATAAACCATCCGGTCCTCCTTCATTGGGGTGTGGCCCACGAAAAGTAGGGGGCTGTCGGCCGTTGCGATATATTCTCCTCAATCCTCGATCCAAGGTTCGTCATGGCGCGGAGTTCCGTGGTTCGGGTCATGCTGGTCGGCGGCCCGATGTACGATCGGTTGTACCGGCGGATTCCGCTCTTTGAGCGCGACACGGGTTTCCGGGTTGAGGTGGTGGCCCGGCTTCCGCATCCGGAGCTCAACGCCCGGGTTGCGCGAGACTTTGGTCGGGGGAACCCGGACATCGACCTGCTCTCGACTCATACTAAGTACGCGCCGTCGCAGGCTCGCTGGTTAGCGCCGTTGGATGGCCTGGTTACGAAAGCCGATCGGGCCGACTTGTTGCCCCGATCGCTCGAGCTGGCTACGATCGGCGGCCAATTGATGCAGATGCCGCGGATCGTCGACCTGCGTCTGTTGTATTACCGGCGGGACCTGTTCGAGAGCTCGACGTTTCAGCGCCGATACCAACGAGCGTTTCGGAAGCCGCTCGACGTTCCCGAAACGTGGGACGACTTGGTCGATACCGCGACGATCCTGACCACAAAAGCCCACGCGGGGTTCCTGTTTCCAGGGCGGGATTCCGGCCTCTTCGGCACCTTCTATGAGCTCCTGGTGAGTGCCGGTGGCGAGCTGTTTCATCCCGACTTGGCACCGGCCTTTGATTCGCCGGCGGGTTTGTGGGCGGTCGATCGGTTGGTCGAACTCCATCGGCGCCGAGAGGTCACGCCCGCGATTCTCCCGCACTGGCACTACGACGACATCTCGGCTGAATTTCGGCGCGGGCACGCGGCAATGACCACGGATTGGCCCGGGGGTCACTATCTGTACACCGGAACGGCGACGAGCCGGGTGGCCCGCGAAACGAGCGTCGCGTTGCTCCCGGTTGGTCTAACCGGGAAGCGCGCTGCCTACGCCGGCTGTCACTCCTTTGCCATTGCCCGGCGGGCTCGGAATCGGGCGGGCGCCCTGGCGTTGCTCCAGTTCCTCACCTCGCCGGAGTCACAGCGGTCCGAGGGTCGGTTGGGAGCGATCCCGGCGCGGCAGTCGGCGGTGCGAGCCGTCCGCCGAGCGGTACGGGCGGATCGGTTCGAGGCTCGCCGGTGGGCGATGTTGGCGGAGACGATGGCGACGGCGCTGATCATTCCGCCGCGGTTCGCAGGCTATCCGGCCTGCGAGGACGCTATTTGGCGAGCGGTGCAGAGGGCCTTACTTGGGCGGCTGACGCCCGCGAAGGCGATCCAGGCGGCGGCCAAGGCGGTGGCCGAATTGGTTCGGGCGGAACGAAAGGGTCGGCGATGACGCTCCGATTTCGGGGGAAAGCGGTGTTGGTGACCGGTGCGGGGTCCGGCATTGGAGAGCGGACCGCCCTGGCCTTTGCCAAGGAAGGCGCGGCGGTCGGAGTGAACGACCTTAACGTCTCGAAGGCCCGGGCTACGGTTCGTAAGATCGAGCGGGCGGGCGGCCGGGCGGTGGCGTTGCCGGGCGACGTGTCCGACGCGGCCGTTGCTACCGCGATCGTGGCGGCGCTGATCGGGCGGTTCCGGAAGCTCGATATCCTGATCAACAACGCGGGGATCGGCGTGGCCGGTACCGTGCTGACTACGGCGGAAACCGATTGGGACCGGCTGATGCGGGTCAACGTCAAGTCGATGTTCCTGCTTTCCAAGGCGGCACTGCCCGGCATGATCCGCCGGGGGCGGGGGGTCATCGTCAACACCTCATCGATTGCCGGGGTTGCGGCGGTGAGGGACCGGGCGGCGTATACGGCATCGAAACACGCGGTGGTCGGTTTGACCCGGGCCATGGCCCTTGATCACGTGGGCGACGGGATTCGGGTCAACTGCATCTGCCCCGGTACGACCATGACACCGTGGGTTACCCAGCGAGTCAACGAATCGAAGGATCCCCGGGCGACGTTAGCCGCGATGACAGCCCGCCAACCGATGGGGCGGTTAGGCACCCCTCGAGAAATCTCGGCGGGTATTCTGTATCTGGCGTCCGACGATGCCAGTTTTGCGACGGGGACGGCCCTCGTCGTCGACGGTGGATTTACCGCATGACCGCGTTTCCGACCATCACCGGTCTCGAGGTTCGGGACATCCGGTTCCCGACTTCACGCGAGCAGGTCGGGTCAGACGCGATGCACACCGATCCGGACTATTCGGCGGCCTATGTCACCCTCCGGACCGAGGGCCCGCTGGTCGGACACGGATTGACGTTTACGCTGGGGCGCGGGACCGGGGTGGTCTGTGCGGCGGTCGAGGAGCTGGGGCGGTTGGTGGTGGGTCGCCGCCTCGATGAAATCACGGCGGACTGGGGCGGCTTTTGGCATTCGCTCACCCAGGAGAGTCAGCTCCGTTGGCTCGGGCCGGAAAAGGGCGTCACCCACCTTGCGACCGGTGCGGTGGTCAACGCTCTGTGGGATCTTTGGGGCCGGGTGCTCCAGAAGCCGGTTTGGAAGCTGGTCGTCGACTTGACGCCCGAGGAACTGGTCCGGTGTATCGACTTCAGCTACATCACCGACGCTCTGACGCCGGCCGAGGCGCTGGCGATTCTCCGGGGCAACGCGGGCGGCCGGATGGCTCGCGAAGCGGAGATGATGCGGGACGGGTTCCCCGCCTATACGACCTCCGCCGGCTGGCTGGGCTATCCCGACGACAAGATTCGTCGGCTGTGCCGGGAGGGCATCGCGGACGGGTGGACCCACTTCAAGATCAAGGTAGGCTCGTCGGTCGAGGACGATGTCCGGCGGCTTCGAGTGGTCCGAGAGGAAATCGGCCCCGATCGATTTCTGATGGTGGATGCCAACCAGCGGTGGGACGTGCCTGACGCGATTGAATGGATGAGGCATCTGGCACCGTTCCGGCCGCTGTGGATCGAAGAGCCGACCAGCCCGGACGATGTGTTGGGCCATGCCGCCATTGCTCGGGCCGTCGCGCCGATTGGGGTGGCGACTGGGGAGCACTGCCAGAACCGGGTGGTGTTCAAGCAGCTGTTCCAGGCCGAGGCCATCCGGTTTTGTCAGATCGACAGCTGCCGGCTTGGGGGCGTCAACGAAGTGCTGGCCGTCCTGTTGATGGCGGCCAAATTCGGCGTGCCGGTGTGTCCTCATGCCGGTGGAGTCGGGCTCTGCGAGTACGTCCAGCACCTGTCACTGATTGACTATATCGCAATCGGGGCTTCGCTGGAGCATCGGGTCCTCGAGTACGTGGACCACCTCCACGAGCATTTCATCGAGCCCTGTGTCATTCGGAAGGCTCGATACCAGGTGCCCGTTCGGCCGGGTTATAGCATCGAAATGAGACCCGACTCCCTCCGCGACTATCAGTTCCCGGACGGGCCGGCGTGGCGCGGGACCAAAACGTTTACAGACAAGCGGTAGCCACATGAAACTTGGGTTAGCAGTGCTCATGCTCGGATCGACGATGGTTGCTAACGCTCAAACGCTCACGCCGCTCCAGATCAAGCGGATCGACAGCGTCTTCGCCCAATTCGACGGCACCAATCGGCCCGGGTGTGCCGTTGGCGTCGGGCAGAGCGGGGTCCCGCTGTACGCCCGCGGGTACGGGATGTCCGATCTTCAGCACGGGGTGCCGATTACCCCGGGGTCGATCTTCCATGTTGCCTCGGTGTCGAAGCAATTCACCGCGTTCGCCATCGGTCTGTTGGCCGAGGACGGCAAGGTTTCGCTCGATGACCCGGTCCGGAGATACATTCCTGAGTTGCCCGACTACGGCAAACCGATCACGCTTCGCCACCTGATTTATCACACCAGCGGAATCAGGGACCAGTGGGAGTTGCTCGGCATGGCCGGTTGGCGCTATCCCGACGACCTCTTTACCCAGGACGATGTGCTGGAGATCGTGATCCGGCAGAAGGAACTCAATTTCAGCCCGGGCGACGAGTACGTCTACAGCAACTCCGGTTACAGCTTGCTGGCGATGATCGTGCAGCGGGTTACTGGAAAGACCCTTCGGGAGTTTGCCGATCTCCGGATATTCAAGCCCCTTGGGATGACCAGCACCCACGTGCACGACGATCACGCCATGATCGTGCCCGGCCGGACCAGCGCTTTCGAGATGGGTCCATCGGGGTGGAAGCTCAGCATTCCCGATTTCGACACCCACGGCGCCACGAGCCTCTTTACGACCGTCGGCGATTTGCTCAAGTGGCAGCACAACTTCGAGGCGATGACCGTGGGTTCGGCGGGCCTGATCAAGGACGCTCTGACCTCGGCCGTTCTGACCAGCGGCAAGCCGTCGAACTATGGTTTCGGGATTTCGATCGAGAACTACCGCGGTACCGAGGCCTTCGGACACGGGGGCGCCGACGCCGGGTATCGGGCCGACGTGGTGCGCTTTCCAGCCCATCATCTCGAGGTTGCGGTGGCCTGTAACTTCGCGGAGGCCGCGCCTAACACCTACTCCCGAGCCGTGGCCGACATTGTATTGGAGGGCAAGCTGGAACCGCGGGTCACTGAAGCCAAACGGGCATCCGTTGCGGTCACCCCGGCCCGGCTCGAGCAACTCGCCGGCGCCTACAAAGCCTCGACTAGCGACCAGGTGTTTGTGTTGAGCCTCAAGGACGGCAAACTCGTGATCGACAACTTCGGCCTCGCGCTCGAGCCGGTCGACGAGAGCCATTTCACGATCTTCGGCACTCCGGTGGAGTTTGCCGGGCCGGCGCGGGCAAAACCAGTTGCGGTTAAGATCGCGGCGACCGGCGACTCGATGTTACGGATGCCGACCTTCAAGGCCTCGGTGAAGCAACTCGCGGAGTTCGCTGGGTCTTACTGGAGCGAGGAACTCCGGGTTTCCTACCGGATCGAGTTCAAGGATTCGGTCCTGGTCTTCCATCCCTTCAAGCATCCGGCCCGACCGCTTCAGCCCGCCTTCACCGACGCGTTTGTTGCCGGTAGCGCCGGCACAGTCCGGTTCGTTCGGACCAAAGGCGTGGTGACCGGGTTTCGGCTTACCGGGGGCCGGGTTCGAAACGTTGGGTTCGTGAAGGGCCGCGAACCTCGGTTTTGAACTCGAGTTGGTACTCGATCCCGGGTTCCGCCGTGAACCCGATGGTGTCGACTCCGATTCGTTCGAACCGGACTCGGCGGCCGCCGGCGGTTACTCCAGTGACTCCCTTGGCTCTCAGGACGGTCCTGTTTTGGCTCCGTGCTTTCAGGTTCGCGGTGGTGAGCTGGCCGTTGACCCAGGCCAGCCCGATCGTGAATCCCCCGCGGGCCCTCAGGCCGGACACTGATCCGGTCGCCCACTCGGCCGGGAGGGCCGGCAAGAGGCGAATCTCCCTTTGATGCGACTGCACCAACATTTCGGCGATAGCCGCCGAGGCCCCGAAATTCGCATCGACCTGGAGGGCCTTGCCGCACAGGGAGAACAGGTTCGGCAGCGATGACCGGGTTAGCAGGGCCCGGAACTGTTCCAGCGCGGCCGGACCGTCATAAAGCCGGGCCCGCAGTCCCTGTTTCCAGCCGTAGGACCACCCGCACCCGCCGGTGCCTCGTCGGTTGAGGGTTACGGCCGCGGCTTGGGCGAAAGCGGGCGACGACTCCGGCGTGATTTCGTGGCCGGGGTAGAGGCCCCAGAGGGGCGAGACGTGCCGGTGGTCGGGTTCGAATTCATCCCAGTCCTCGAGCCATTCCTGGATCTGGCCGTGCTTGCCGATCTGGTTGGGTGCCAGGCGTGGCCGGGCGGCGCGGACTTGCTCGACGGTGGCCGAGTCGAGGTGGAGCCGGGTGGCGGCCTCGTCGAACATCGCGAACACCTCGCGGATGATCTGCATGTCCATGGTTGGGCCGGCTGCCATGGTGCGGGCGGTCAGTTCGGCACCACTCACTTCGTCGAAGAAGGTCCCGTTCCCGGGTGCCTTCGGAAAATTTTCCGGCGAGTTCGATGGCGCCGTCACCAACCAGCCGTGGGTTGGTTCGGGGACCAGGATATCGAGAAGGAACTGGGTTTGGTCGCGGAGCAGGGGGTAGATGCGCCGGAGATCGGCGAGGTCGCCGGAGAACCGATAGCGCTCGTACAGATTGGTCATCAGCCACGCGCCGCCAACGGGCCAAGCGCCCCACGACGGTCCGTCCATTGGCGTTGTGGATCGCCAGAGGTCGGTGTTTTGGTGAAGGACCCAGCCTCGGGCTCCCCAGTGTTCTTTGGCCGTTCGCGTTCCGACTTCAGCGACTTCACTGACCAGTTTTTCGAGCGGACCGACCATTTCGGCCAGG
>JAYVJS010000291.1:0-3550 GCA_043769075.1 Gemmatimonadota bacterium
GAACGGGCCCGACAGGCCGGCCTCGCGCCCGCCGGGGACGACGGAACCTATTTCCAGTTCTGGCCGATGGCCCGCATTCGACCGTCGGCAGGCACCACGATCCGGGTCGGCCAAACGCTCTTGGCCCTTCATTCCGACGCGGTGATCATGTCGACCGCGCCGGCCGTGATCGACGCCCCGCTGGTTGACGGCGGCAACGGCCGATCGCTGGTCCCAAGCGACATCGCCAACAAGGCGGTCGTCGTCCAGATCACCAAACCGAGGACCCACTTACCAGACGACATCTCGGTCCGTTCGGCCCGGTATGTGTTCGCCGCGGCCGGTGAAATCGCTGCCGCACTGGCCCCCGCCAAGCCGGCCGCGATCATCTTGGTCTCCGACGCCGTGGCGGATTCCGCCTGGGCTTTTGTGTCGAACTGGTATCGGAATGGCAGCTATGGCCTCGGCTTCGGCGAGACCGTGCTCGGACCGACGACGGCGGTCCCGGTCATCTGGGTCAAACAATCAGCTCGGGGCACGCTGCTAGCCGGCCCAAAGCTCGCGGCCAACCTCGCCTTCGACCGGTTCACCTACCCGTCGGTCAACGTGGTCGCCAAGGTCGACGGCACTGATCCGGCGCTCCGGGGTCAGTACATCCTCTACAGCGCCCACCAAGACCACGACGGCATCAAAGCGGCCGTGGCCGGCGATTCGATTTGGAATGGGGCCGACGACAACGCCAGCGTGAGTGTGGGGATCTTGGCCATCGGACGGGCCTTCGTTCGCCGGCCGGCCAAGCGGTCGACTCTGTTCGTGTGGCATGGCGCGGAGGAGAAGGGGCTGATCGGATCGCGCTATCACGTCCTTCACCCGGTGGTACCGTTCGATTCCATCGTTGCGGTACTGAACGCCGACATGATCGGGGCCAACCACGCCGACACCGCCGCCCTGCTTGGCGTCCAGCCGCCACACCTCAATTCACCGGACCTCGTCGCGATGGGAATCCGAGCCAATGCGATGGTGGCCGGGTTTGTGATCGATTCGCTGTGGGACCGGCCGGCCCACCCCGAAGGATGGTACTTCCGGAGCGACCACGCCCCCTACGCAGCCAAGCGGATACCGTCGCTCTATTTCAGCTCCCTGCCCCATCCGCTCTATCACACCGAACGCGACGAGGCGAGCCGGATCAACTACCCCAAGTTGACCAAGATCGCCAAGTGGATGTACGCCACCGGGTGGCTGGCCGCCAACGCCACGGAGCGGGTTAGGGCGCTACCGCCGAAATGACGGCCCCGCTTCGCGCCGACGGCAACTGAATCGCGGCGGCCGTCGGAGCACTCGGCTCCTCGCGGGTTGACATCCGGTTCGATGCGTTGAGGGCGGCAACCTTGTAGCACTCCGCCAGGGTGGGGTAGTTGAAGACGGTCCGGAGGAAATAGTCGAGACCGCCGCCGAGCCCAATGACGGTCTGGCCGATATGCAACAACTCCGTGGCGCCGGTGCCGATGATATGAACGCCAAGCAATCGACGATCGTCATGGGCAAAGAGCAGTTTGAGCAAACCCTCGCCGTCGCCCAGAATCTGGCCCCGGGCTATCTCCCGATACCGGGCAATCCCGACCTCGTACGGCACCTTCCGCTTCGTCAACACGTGCTCGGGCTCTCCCACCATGGAGATTTCCGGAATCGCGTAGATCCCAATCGGAAAATGGGGCGCCATCGGATGGGCCGGTGCGCCTAACGCGTGACACGCGGCAAGGCGGCCCTGCTCGCTCGACGTGGCCGCGAGGCTCGGGTAGCCGATCACGTCGCCCGCGGCGAAGATGTGGGGCACCGAGGTCCGGAAACACTCGTCAACCGTCAGGCGGCCCCGGTCGTCCGCGGTAAGCCCGGCCCGGTCGAGGGCCAGTTCGCCCGTGGCGCCGACTCGGCCCACGGAGAACAGCACCGTGTCGGCCACGATCCGTTTGCCGGATTCCAAGTGTACCGCCACTTGCTTGACCCCGTTACCGATCACCTCGATCCGCTCGACCGCTTCGGAGGGCCGGAAAGTGACCCGACGGCGGCGCATCTGATGGATCAACTCGTCGACGATTTCATGGTCGAGAAACTCGAGCGGCCGGTCCCGCTTGTCGACGACCGTGACGTCGACCCCCACCGCCGCGAACATCGACGCATACTCGATCCCGATCACGCCGGCACCAATCACCACGATGCTTCGGGGCAGCCGCTTGAGCCCGCCAATGTCGTCGCTGGTCAGCACCAACTCGCCGTCGGAAGGGCCGCCCGGCGGGTCGGCCGGATCGGTACCGACCGCGACCAGGATACTCGCGGCGGTCACCTCCCGGTGGCCGTCCGGTCCGTCGACCAGCACCCGGTGAGGATCAACAAATCGCGCTTTACCCCGAAGAACCGCCACATCGTTCCGCCGAAGCTGATCCTCAATGACGGTGGTTTCGTCCTGCATCACCCGTTCGACCCGCGACAGCAATTGGTCGGCGGACGGTCGATAGTCGAATTTTGCAAACCGACGGCGTTCCGGATTGTCCCGAAGGGCGGCGAAATGGAGGACCGCTTCTCGGAAGGTCTTGCTCGGAATGGTGCCGGTACTGAGGCAGGAGCCGCCGAGTACCACGCGCCGCTCCACCAGAGCCACCCGCCGGCCTAGTTTGGCTGCCTGAACGGCCGCCCGCTGGCCGGCGGGACCGGATCCGATGCACAAGAGGTCGAAATCGTATTGGGTCGGCATACCGAGAGGTATCGGTCGCCCAGTCCTAACCATGAGCCCCGCTACTGAGGATCGGTGACCTCGACCATCACCGGGGCGTGATCGGAAGGCAGCTTGCCCTTCCGCTCGTTCCGCTCAACCCAGGCTTTGGTACACCGGCTCCGGAGCGGGGCCGTCACGAATACGTGGTCGATCCGGAGCCCATTGCCTTTGGGAAAGGCCAACATCCGATAGTCCCACCACGAATACGGCCCCGGCCCGGGCTCAGTGAGCCGAAGACCATCCACCAACCCCCATGCGGCAATCCGGCCCAGCGCGGCCCGGGCATCGGGGTGGCACAACACGCTCTCCCGCCACTCCTCCGGCCGGGCCACATCGAGGTCATCGGGTGCGACGTTGAAATCGCCCGCCAGCACCAACGGCTGATCGGAACGATAGGTCGCGGCCAGGTGCCGTTCGAGCCGAGCCATCCACTCGAGCTTGTAGCTCCACTTGTCGCTCCCCACTTCCTGGCCGTTCGGGAAGTAGGCGGAGATGACGCGGATCCCGCCGACGGTTGCCGCGATCAACCGAGCCTGGTCGTCAGCATTGCCGTCAGCCAGTCCTATCGTGACATCCTCGAGACTACTCCGAGCCAGAATGGCAACTCCGTTGTAGGTCCGCTGGCCGAAGGTGGCGGCGCGGTACCCGATCGCCTCCAACTCGGCCAGCGGAAAATCGGCGTCAGGAACCTTGAGTTCCTGTAAACACACGACATCGGGATTGGCGCGGCCCAGCCAGTCGAGGACACGTGGCAGGCGGGCGCGAATCGAATTGACGTTCCAGGTGGCGAGTTTCACCCCG
>JAYVJS010000292.1:0-6035 GCA_043769075.1 Gemmatimonadota bacterium
TTGGCTTGGTCGATCACGCCCGGGTGCCGACTCGGCCGTTGGACCTGGTCATCCGGACCGGGGGTGATCAGCGGCTCAGTGACTTTCTCCTCTGGGAAGCGGCCTACGCCGAGCTGTTCTTCCGGCCCCAGTTGTGGCCCGACTTTCGACCCGGCGATCTGGCAGAGGTGATGGCGGCGTTTCGAGGCCGGACGAGGACATTCGGTACTCGGTGCTCAGAGCCTGGCTCCCGCGAGATCCAAGGGGCCTCGTGATCGGGTCGTTCGGGGGCACGGTCATCCTGATCGCGGCGCTCGCAGCGACGGGGTTGGGGCTCTGTTTCGTGTTGACGGGTCGACTGTCGGGGCGGGCGGGATTGGCGCGGAGTGGCGGGCGGTTGGTGGTCGGGGCACTGGCCGGGCTTCTCGGGTTGGGGATCATCGGATGGACTACGGCCCGGCGGGGAGTAGTGCCGTTAGGCGGAGAGATCTCGTTTTGCGGGATCGATGATCCGCTTCCGGCGGGAGTGGTCGTCTAGCGGGACGTGAGTTTTTGTCGGCTGGTGCCGGTGAGGCGGTGCTCGAAGTGACCGGGGGCGGCTGGCTCGATTATCTGGTGCCTGGGTCGGGAAACGTGCTGGTCCAGCGGCTCCAGCCGTTGGCCCTCAGCCCGCCGGCGTAGCGGGCTCGTCTACAGTGCCGCGGAGTACCGTGATCGCCTTTCCGGTGAGCTCGACCCGGTCGCCACGGAGGCGGGTGCCGACGGTTCCTCCGCGGCGGGACGCTTGATATCCGACCAGTTCGGTTCGGCCCAACCGTTCGGCCCAATAGGGTGCTAGGCTGCAATGGGCCGACCCGGTGACCGGGTCTTCGTCGACCCCGAATCGGGGGGCGAAGAAACGCGACACGAAATCGACACCGGGTTGGTCGGAGGCGGCGGTGACGATGACGCCCCGGGCGTCGACACCTCGGAGCAGGGCCATGTCGGGTCGAAGGGCTCGGACCGCTTCGACGTCCGGCAGGACGACCAGGTAGTCGGGCTGGCCGGTGTGATTGCTCAAGACGTCACCGCCGGAAATGCCTAACGCCTGATACAAGCCGGCCGGTGGGGCCGATGGGCGCTGGGGCGTCGAGGGGAAATCGAGCACGATGGTGTTCCCGGCCCCCGGGGTGGCGGTCAGAACCCCGCTCCGGGTGGCAAACCGGGCCACGGTCCCGCGGGCCAACGCACCGGATTCCCAGAGAAAATGGGCGCTGGCCAAAGTTGCGTGGCCACAGAGGTCGACTTCAACGGCTGGCGTGAACCATCGGAGCCGAAACCCATCGCCCTCGGGAAGCAGAAAGGCGGTTTCGGCCTGGTTCATTTCGGCCGCGAGCGATTGCATCCATTGTTCGGGCGCGGGGCGGGTGAGTTGGCAGACCCCGGCCGGATTGCCCGTGAACGGGGCGTCCGAAAAGGCGTCAATCAGCCACAAGGTCGGCATGGATCTCAGGCGTGGTGGCAGGCGACGAGCGATGCTCCGTGCCCGACGAGTTCGGGCCGGTCGGTGGTGCAGCGCTCGTTCTTTGCCGGATGAAAGCAACGGGAAGCGAAGGGGCAACCCGGTGGATGCACCGTCGGACTCGGCGGATCACCGGGGAGGACGATCCGGGTTCGCTGGGTGGTCGGATCGGGCACTGGGATGGCCGAGATCAAAGCCGTGGTGTACGGATGGCGGGGGCGCTCGAGGACCTCATCGCGAGGACCTTGCTCGACAATCCGGCCATAGTACATCACGGCGATTCGGTGAGCCACCGCGCGCACGACGCTCAGGTCATGGGCGATGAAGAGATATGACAGGCCCCGGCTTTGCTGGAGGTCGAGCAACAGGTTGAGCACCTGAGCCTGAACCGACACGTCGAGTGCCGAGACCGGTTCGTCGAGTACGATGAAGGCCGGATCCACGGCCAAGGCGCGGGCAATCCCGATTCGTTGTCGCTGTCCGCCGGAAAACTCGTGAGGGTACTTCGAGGCCGCGCTCGGGTCGAGGCCAACTTCGGACAGCAGCTCCGCCACCCGCGGGGCGATGGCCGGCTTCGCCATCAAGCGGTGGATCTCGATGCCCTCGGCAACCGACGCTCCTACGGTCATCCGAGGATCGAGCGAGCCGTAGGGATCTTGAAAGACAATCTGGATCCGGCGGCGGAGAGCCTTGAGGGCGCGGCGGTCGGCGCCGAGGACATCGATGTCGTCGAACCGGACCGAGCCGCCATCGGCATCGAGAAGGCGGAGCACGGTCCGGCCGGCGGTCGTCTTTCCCGAACCGGACTCGCCGACCAGCGCCAATGTCTCTCCGGTGGCGACGTCGAATGACACCCCGTTCAATGCATGGACCTTCTTCGGGGCGGCAAACCAGCCGGCGCGGGATGCGAAATGCTTGACGAGGTTTCGGACCTCTAGCAGGGCGGTCATGGTGCCCGGCCTTCCACGACCCAGCACTTGGCTTCCTGTTCGGCGCCGGCCGATCGCCACGGCGGGGCCTGGCTGGTGCAGGCGTCGATCCGATGTTCGCAGCGAGGATGGAACCGGCAACCCGCCGGCCAGGCGTAGGGCTCCGGGACGGTGCCCGCGATCTGCGGGAGCCGGGTGATGGGGCCCGTTAGGCGCGGCATTGAACGGAGCAGGGCTTGGGTGTAGGGGTGCCCCGGCGCCGCGAACAAGGCTCGGGTGGGTGCCGTCTCCACCAGCTGGCCCGCGTACATCACCATCACGCGATCAGTCCGCTCGGCCACCACGCCGAGGTCATGGGTGATGAGGAGCAGGGCCATGTTCCGTTTGGTCCGAAGGCTGTCGAGCAGCTCGAGGATCTGGGCTTGGACCGTCACGTCGAGCGCCGTGGTCGGTTCGTCCGCCACCAGGAGATCGGGCTCCCCGCCGAGCGCGATCGCGATCATCACCCGTTGGCGGAGTCCCCCGGAGAGCTCGTGGGGGTAGGCCCGGTACCGGGCGATCGGATCAGGGATCCCGACCTCCTCCAGCAGCGCCAAGGTGCGGTCCTTGGCCTGACTGGCGGGCATCGAGTCGTGCGCGGTGACCGCTTCTTTGACCTGGTAACCCACCGTGAGCACGGGGTTGAGGCTGGTCATCGGATCTTGGAACACCAGCCCGATTCGGCCGCCCCGAATGGCCCGGAGGGCTTCGCCCTTGAGTCCCATGATCTCGACGCCGTCGAGCAGGATTGAACTCTCCGGCGCGATCCGGCCCGGTTCGGGCACCAGACGAAGCAGCGCCAGGCTGGTCAGGCTCTTGCCCGATCCTGATTCGCCGACCAGGGCGACCCTTTCGCCCCGGTCGATCGAGAAGCTGACGCCATCGACGGGTACCGAGTAACCGGTGCCCTTCGGGAAAGTGATCTTGAGCTTCTCGACCCGGAGCAGAGCTGTCATGCGCTACGAGGGTCGAAGGCAGCCCGCAAGGCGTCGCTCATGAGATTCACAGCGAGGACGGTGATCAAGATCATGGCCCCCGGAAAGAAGAGTGTCCATGGGGCCGTGGAGAAATAGTTCCGCGAGTCGAGCACCATGATGCCCCATGAGGGTGTCGGCGGCTGAAGGCCTACGCCGAGAAACGAGAGGCCGGCCTCGAGCAAGATGACTTCGCCGACGCTCAGGGTGGCACTCACCAGAATGACGCCCAACACGTTCGGGAGCAAGTGCCGAAAGATAGTGCGCTTGGGGGCCGCGCCTAGAGCGGCGGCGGCTTGAATGTAGCCTTCGGATCGGAGTCGCAGCACCTCACCGCGAACCAAGCGGCTGGTCCCGAACCACCCGGTCATGCCGATGACCGCAATGAGAGCCGGGAGGGGGATTTGTTCCCAGACCACCAGGAGCAGCAAGAGGACGAAGAGCCGAGGGATGGCGAGGGCCGCGTCGACCATTCGCATCAGCAGCGCGTCGAGCCACCCCCCGGCAAACCCGGCCATCAGGCCGATGAACGTGCCGATCGTCAGGGAGACGACTACGGCGAGCACGGCAATGGCCAGGGAGATCCGGGCTCCGGTTGCCACCCGGGCCAGCACGTCGCGGCTCAGGTGGTCGGTCCCAAACAGATGACCGAGACTCGGCGGACTCGCCCCGGCACTGAGATCGGTAATGCTGGTCGGGTCCGGCAGGAACTGCGGGCCGGCGAGGGCCAGGATAAGCAGGGCGATCAACAACAGCGCGCCCGATCGCCCAGACGGGTTTCGGAGTGCCGCGTGAATCGTTCCGGCCAGCGAGCCGGTCATTGATTTCGGGTCCGGGGGTCGAGCGTGTAGTAGGCGATGTCGGTTATGACACCGCTGGCGAGTACGACGGCCGACACCAATAGGGCCGTGGCCATGAGCACCGGGTAGTCCCGAGTCATAATCGCACCCGCTGCGAGCGATCCCAGCCCAGGCCAGGCGAACACCGACTCCACGAAGACGGAGCCCGACACCAGCATCGGGAGCATCAAGCCGATCAGGGTCAGAACCGGGAAGAGCGCGTTGCGCCAGGCGTGGCGCCAGATGACTCGCGATTCACCGAGGCCCCGGGCTTTGGCCGCCCGAACGTAATCAAGCCGGAGGACTTCGAGCATGGCGGTCCGCTGGTACCGCATCGTCGCAGCGACCGTGACGGTGGACAGGGTGACGACCGGAAGGACGAGATGACTCAAGAGGTCTCTGGCCCGAAGGAGCCATCCGGCATTCGCCGAGAGCAGCGGATCGGTCATCTGGGCGGCCGGGAGGAGGCGCCACTTGATGGCGAAGAGCGCCACGAGCACCAGGGCGAGCCAAAAACTTGGCATCGCATAGCCCGCCAGCGACAGCCGAGTGAGCCACCGGTCCACGGCCGAGCCCCGGCGCCGGGCTTGGAGTACGCCGAGCCAAATCCCGAGCCCAAGGTTGACGACGAGTACGGCCATGCCCAGCAGCAGCGAGGCCGGCAGTCGGCTCCCGATCAGGGTATTGACTCGGGTGGGGTAGTACTCGATGGAGACGCCGAAATCACCGCGGACGGCGGCGGTCGCGAACCGGCGGAATTGGGTTCCGATCGGTTGATCGAGGCCGAACAGGTTCTTGAGCCGTTGCTGCTCGACTTGGCTCATCGGACGGTCCTCGGTGAGACGCCCGAGCGGATCGCCGGGGGCGGCTCGCATCAGGACAAAGAGGATCGCGGCCACCGCGAGGAATGTGGCGGCCGCCTGGAGCAGGCGCCGAAACAGCCAGGCGGCCACGGCTCGTCCGGCCTAACGCCGGTCCCGAGCCAGTTGCTGGCTCGGGTCGACCGACCAGCGCCACAGGTCGGACCATGCCAAGTCGGCCCGAACCGAAACATTCTTGTAGCGTCGATGGAGGACGACGACCTGAGCCGGCGAAAACAGGAAAACCGCTGGGTTGTCGGCCTGGAGCGCGGCGATCGCGGCTTTCCAAGCCGGGTTGGCGTCGCCGGTGGCCCAGACGGCGCGGTTGAGGGCTTCGTCGAACCGGGGGTTACAGACCGAGGCGACGTTGGTCCCCCCTGGCCCGATGCCGGCGCAGCTCCAACTCTGGACCAGCCCTGACGGCGTCGGGTCCAGCGAGGTTCCGGCGATTTCGGCGTCGAAATCGCCTTTGGTCCGCCGTTCGCCATAGACCGGTCCATCGAGTCGATTCAGTTCAACCCGAACGCCGATGGAACGGAGCATGGCTTGGATCGGTTCGGCCACGCTGACCCTGGTTAGGCTCGAGCCGGGATAACTCAGGCGGAACGAGAGTGGAAGGCCGCCCTTGTCGAGGATCCCGTCGCCGTCGGTGTCCTTCCAGCCCCGTTCGGCCAAGATCCGCCTTGCGAGCGCAGGGTTGGCGGCGGGGAGCTTCGGCGCCACCCGCCGGACCCAGCTGGCCGAGCCCATCGGGCCGTCGATCGGGCTGGCGTAAGGCCCGAAGACGGCCCGCGCCAAAGCCTTGCGGTCGACGCCAAGCGCAATGGCTCGTCGGACCTCTCCGTCGGCCAGCAGGGGATGGGGCTTAGTGCGGTCGCCGGGGGCTTTCTGATTGAACAAGAGATAGAGAATCG
>JAYVJS010000293.1:0-3219 GCA_043769075.1 Gemmatimonadota bacterium
GGACTGGCCGACGCCGACGGTCTCGATGAGGATCCGGTCGAACCCGGCGGCGTCGAGGACGTCGCAAACCTCCCGGGTGCTGGTGGCTAAGCCTCCAAGCGACCCCCGGGTGGCCATTGACCGAATGAACACCCCGGGATCCAGCGCCACGCCCTCCATCCGAATCCGGTCGCCGAGGAGGGCCCCGCCCGTGAAGGGGCTAGTTGGATCGACGGCGACAATGGCGACGGTCAAGCCTGCAGCCCGATAACGGGCCGCTAACTCATGGGTTAAGGTCGACTTGCCGGCTCCCGGCGGACCGGTGATTCCGATCCGGTGGGCTCGACCAAGTTTCGGATGGAGTGCCGACAAGAGGCTTTCGAATCCGGGCCGCCCGTTTTCCACAATCGAAATCGCCCGCGCCAAGCTGGCGGGGTGCCCTACCTTGAGGGTGGCGATCAGGGGGTGCGGTTCCATTCAATGGAAACTGGCACCTCAGGCAACCACACGCAAGTTGCGACCGCGAATGAGGTTAGGCTTTTCGAAGCTAGAGCAGAAGCCAGGACGACAGGCCCAGCAGCAGGAAAAATCCGCAGGTATCGGTAAACGTGGTCACGAACACCGAGGAGGCCAGGGCTGGATCGATCCCGAACCGTTTCAGAATCAATGGGATCGCGGCTCCGGCGAACCCTCCAACAACCATGTTCCCGCTCATCGCCAGAAAGACGACCAGCCCGAACATCGGGGTCCCCCGAATCACCGTTGCGGCGACGCCGGCGACCAGGCCGGTCGCGAGGCCGTTAATGCCGCCAACGACCATCTCTTTCCGAATGACATCCCAGAACTCCCGGGCATCGATCAATCCGAGGGCCAAACGACGGACGTTGACTGCGAGCGCCTGGGTGCCCGTGTTGCCCCCCATCCCGGCTACCACTCCCATGAAGGCCGCAAGAAAGCCAAGCCGTTCGATCGTCCCGCTAAAAAACAGCGGGACCATGGCCGCAAAAAAAGCCGTCGCGAGGTTCGCCAACAGCCACGGAAGCCGGCTGCGGACCGCTTCCCGCCACCCCGCCCCGAGGTCCTCGTCGCCTGACACGCCGCCGAACCGGAGGAGGTCCTCCGTCGCTTCCGCTTCGCCGACGTCCATCACGTCGTCGAAGGTGATCCGGCCCAGTAATCGATTGTCCCGGTTCACCACCGGAATCGCCGAGACGTTGTAACGCCCCATCAGCCGGGCCACCTCTTCTTGATCCATTTCGGGCTGGACGGTCACGTCGGGGTCGTCCATCACTTCCCGGAGCGGCCGATCCGGGGCAGACAGCACCAGGCGTTTGAACGACATCAGCCCCTTCAGCCGGCCTTCGCCATCTACGACGTAGGCTTCCGAAAAATCCTCAAGCTCATCAGCCTGCCGGCGGATGTCGTCAAGGGCCTGGGCCACGGAATCGTGCTCCCGGACGGTGACGACTTGCGACGTCATCAGCCCGCCGGCGGACTCGGAATCGTATTGGAGCAGGTCGGCGACTTCGTCGCGCTGCTCGGGGTCCTCGACCTCGGCGAGAATCCGACGTTGCTCTTCCGGCTCGAGCTCGCCAAGGAGGTCGGCAGCGTCGTCGTCCGGCAAACCCTCGACGATTTCCGCGGCCTCCCCGGGTTCCAGGGCGGCAAGGGTGTCTTCGGCGTGCTCTTCCTCCGGCAACTCCCACAGGGCCGAGCCGGAGAGGGCCGGCGGCAACAACTTCACGATCTCCACCCGCTCATCCTCGTCGGCCTCGGCGAGGACATCGGCCAAATCAGCCGCGCCGAGCTCTTCCGCTTCGGCGAGGAACTCCGAGATCCGGCCGTCCCGGACCAGGATCAGAAGTCGGCGAGCCTGGTCGGTGGTCATCCCGAAGCCCGATCGAGATCGACGGGCGCCGCGCCCGCCCGCCGGACCAGGATTCGCTCAATTCGGGTGGCCGTGGCGGTGAGGATATCGAACTCGAGGCCGCCAACGAGAAGCCGTTCGCCCGGCCGAGGGAACCGGCCAAGGAGCTGCGCCACCCGGCCGCCGATCGACTGAGACTGGCCGTGAGGAAGCACCATCCCAAATCGGTCTTCGAGCTCGGCCACCTCCGCGGTACCGGTCGTCTCCCACGGGCTGAACTGGTCGGGCAACGTCCGATCGGCGGTTTCGTCGTGCTCGTCGAAGATCTCACCGACCATCGCCTCGAGAAGGTCTTCGAGCGTGACGATGCCTAACGTCCCTCCAAACTCATCCAGCACCACGGTCAAGTGGCGACGCTCCCGCTGCATGTCGAGAAGCACGTCGCCCGACGCGCGGCTCCCGGGCGACGTGCCCACGGGCCGGACCGGTACCGGGCCTGCCTCCTTTACCTTGAGCAAGTCGAAGACGTGCACCATCCCGACCATCTCATCGAGGGTGCCACGGTACACGGGGAGACGACTGTAGCCGCTCTGAATAAACGCCGCCTGGATCTCGTCGAACGCCGCTCCTTCCGGAATGGCGACCAGCTTGGTTCGGGGTGTCATCACTTCCCGCACCGGCCGCTCGGCAAACGTGATCACGTTCCCGACCATGACCAACTCGCTGGAGGTACCGAGCGCGCCGGCCGCCCCTTCCCGCCATAAGGCCCGGACATCGGCCACCGGCCGTTTGGTCGGGGCCGGGAGCAAAAACCCCATGACCCGGACCCATGGCTTGAAGGCCGGTCGGAGAACCTCGGCGACGCGGGAGGCCCGATGCGCCGTCAGCCATCGCGGGAGGACATACCCGCTGAAGAGCACAAACGGCAGGGCGACCGACAGGAGCAGAACCAATACGCCCCACAGCGGCAGGGCGCCGGTCGCCACATCGAAGACCGCGGACAGACCGGCAGCGAGAATCGCGATCCCGAGCCCCGTCGTCGCGGTCGCGGCCGCGAGCTCGCGCTCGGCATCAACCAACCAGTCGAGCGACTCAGATGCACCCTTCAACCGACGAGAAACGGCGTCGGCGAGATCGGCGCGGCTGACCCGGATGAGGGCGGCGGTCTCCGTGGCCCCAAGCAGGGTTACCAACAGGCCGACGGCTACGGCCAGCCAGATCATTCGGGCCCCTTGACGACCGGCGAGCCCGAGATGGTTCGCCGAACGGTGACCCGCCGTACCCGCCCACGGGTGACCTGGTCAATCCCAAGAGTGAATTCGCCGGCCGGGACCGGGTCGCCGGCCCGGGGCACCCGCCCAGCGAGGGCCAGG
>JAYVJS010000294.1:0-8754 GCA_043769075.1 Gemmatimonadota bacterium
ATCATGCCGGGCAAAGTCAATCCGTCGATCGCCGAAATGGTCAACCAGGTTTGCTACCAGGTGTTGGGCTTCGACACCACGGTGGCCTTGGCCGCCGAAGCCGGCCAACTCGAACTCAACGTCATGATGCCGGTCATCACCCACAACATCGTCCTGGCCATGATCATTCTGGCGAATGCGTCCCGGCAGTTTGACCGGGCCTGCCTCCAAGGGATCGAGGCCGATGAGAAGCAGTGTGCCTATTGGCTGGAGCGCAGTCCCGCCTTGGTCACTGCGCTGGCTCCGAAGCTCGGCTATGCGGAGTCGGCCAAGCTGGCGAAAGAGGCCGTCGCGAGCGGCCTGACCGTCAGGGCCCTGGTCACCAGCAAGGGCGTCCTTGCGGGCCGGGAACTCGAGGAGATCCTCGATCTGCGCGCGATGACCGAGCCAGGGATTCCAGGCGGAAAACCACTACCCGGAGGCGGTTGATGGGAACGAAGACTCGAACGCTGATACTTGGACTCTTGCTGGTCGGCCCAGGGCCGCTCGCCGGGCAACGGATTGACGTCGTCGTGGCCCCGGGGGTGGGAACTGGGCCGATCACCGGCCGCGCTTTCGCGATCTTCTCGCGCGACAATGCTCGCGAGCCGCGATTGCAGGCCGGCTCCTACGCCGGTGGGGTCCCTTTTT
Organism: Gemmatimonadota bacterium; assembly: GCA_043769075.1. GTDB lineage: Bacteria > Gemmatimonadota > Gemmatimonadetes > Gemmatimonadales > GWC2-71-9 > SHZU01. The sequence goes on from JAYVJS010000294.1 coordinate 670, forward strand.
TCGGCGTGGACGTCAGCGAACTGGCGGCGGGCCACCCGGCCGTCATCGACGGGGCGACGTTAGGCTTCCCGACCAAGAGTCTTCGTGACATCCCGGCGGGCGATTACTTCGTCCAAGGCCTCATGGTAGTCTACACCAAGGTGACCCCGAAGCATGGCAAGACGATTTGGGTGCCCTGGGATCAGTGGGAGGGCCGGCATTGGAGCCGGACTCCGGGCAATCTGGTCAGCGAGGTCCTCGCCGTACACTGGGACCCCACGGGCTCCCATCTGACTATTCCCCTGACGAAGACGCTGCCGCCGGTCGACGTCGTCGCCGACACGCGGTGGGTCAAACGGATCAAGATCCAGAGCAAGTTGTTGTCCGATTGGTGGGGCAAGCCGGTGTATCTCGGCGCCACCGTTCTATTGCCGCGGGGATGGGAGGACAATCCGACCACCCGCTATCCGGCCATTTACATCCAGGGCCATTTTGGCGAGGGCGCACCGTTCGGCTTCAATCCGGACGGAACCCCTGAGTCGGCCGCGGCCCGCGCGGCCCGGACCAGCCGCTCGGCTCGCGAGCCCGGGTTCGAGTTTGCCCAGTCCTGGCTCAGTCCATCATTCCCGAAAATGGTCGCCATCAGTTTTCAACACCCCACTCCATATTACGACGATTCCTACGCGGTCAATTCGGCCAACACCGGACCGTACCAAGACGCGCTGCTCCAGGAGTTGATCCCCTATCTCGAAGACCACTTTCGACTGATTCCGAAGTCGTACGCCCGGCTCTTGACCGGAGGGTCCACTGGGGGTTGGGAAGCGCTCGCCCTGCAAATCCAGCAGCCGAAATTCTTCGGTGGGACCTGGTCGCTCTATCCGGATGGGGTGGATTTCTCCCGCAACCAGATGATCGACAACTATGCCGACACCAACGCCTTCATGCCGAACGCGGGGCCGAACCAGTGGCTCCTGAATGAACGCTACTTGAGCCGGGGCGAAGACGGTCAACCGCTCACGACGGTTCGCCAGATGGCGCAGTTGGAGCAGGTGCTAGGGAGCCGGGTCCGGGGCGGGCAACAGCTCGAGGCGTACGACGCCACCTACGGGCCGGTGGCTGATGACGGATATCCCAAGCCACTGTTCGATCGGAAAACGGGCACCATTGATAAGTCGGTCGCGGCCTATTGGCGGGACAACGGCTACGACCTGAACTACTACTTGGAAAGGAACTGGCCGAAAATCGGCCGGGATTTGAACGGAAAGATCACCGTGTGGGTCGGTGACATGGACAATTACTTCCTCAACCTGGCCGTCTACAAAATGGAAGAAACCTTCAAGCGCCTCAAAGGCCAGGCGACCTTCCAATATGGCCGGCCGATGAAACCTCACGGCTGGCAACCGGTCACGAACGCCGAGATGGTGCGCCAGATGGCTCGTCATATCGCGAAACGGGCTTCGGTCGAGGCGCGGTGACCCGCGTGTTGGGCTCGCGGCAACAAGGGGGCGGGGTAACCCGCCCCTTTGTCATGCTCGGGTTGATCGCGGTGGTCGAGTGGCTCGGAATGGCCGGTTGGTTCGCTGGCGGTGCGCTGGCAAGCCAGCTTGCCGCCGCATGGCACTTGACCCCGGGCGAGGTCGCCTGGCTTACCTCGGCCGTCCAACTTGGTTTCGTTGTTGGGACCCTCCTGGCCGCGCTGCTCAACCTGGCCGATCTGGTGCCGGCCCGCTGGCTGGTGTCGATCGCGGCCCTGGCCGCATCCGTGGCGAACGGGTCGATGGTCCTGGTCGACGGGTTCGGCGGGGCACTCCTCACCCGGTTCCTGCTCGGGTTGTGCTTGGCCGGGGTCTATCCGCCGGCCATGAAGATGGCGGCCACCTGGTTCCGGGATCACCGCGGTCTGGCGATTGGGGTCGTGGTTGGCGCGTTGACGATCGGCAAGGCCTCTCCCTACTTCGTCGAGGCGTTAGGCGGCTTGAGTCTCGAGGTGGTCGTCGGGTCGACGGCCGGAGCGGCGGCCGTGGCCGGCCTCCTTGTCGCGGCGTTTTATCGCGACGGGCCGTTTGCCTTTCCGACTCGCCCATTCTCATGGCGGTTGGTCGGCGAGATCACTCGGGTCCCCGTCCTTCGGCTGGTTACCGCCGGGTACCTCGGCCACATGTGGGAGCTCTACGCCTTTTGGAGCTTCATCGCTGCCTATTGGGCGGCCGCCCTCCGATCCCCGTCGCCGGCAACGGTCGCGGCGTTGGCGGGCTCGAGCATCGCGATCGGTGCGGTTGGGTGCGTCGTCGGCGGACTCGCGGCCGATCGGATCGGGCGGGAACCGGTCGTGCTCTGGTCCTTAGCGGTGAGCGGCGCCGCGGCCATCGGATCGGCGATTGTCTTCCAAGGCCCGGCCTGGCTTCGGCTGCTGGTCATCTTCACGTGGGGCGTCGCGATCATTGCTGACTCGGCTCAGTACAGCGCACTCGTCACCGAGTTGGCGCCACCGCACGCCGTCGGGACGGCGCTGACCCTCCAGACGTCATTGGGCTTCCTGTTGACGATGGCGGCGATTCAGTTGGTGGCGGCGCTGGGTGGTCCCTCGACGCCATGGGCCTTTCCGGCGCTTGCCGTCGGCCCAGCACTCGGGTTTCTCGCGATCCGGACGTTGGCCGGTCGGCGGCTGGCCGCCGCCGCTGCCGCGGCCTAGCTTTGAGAATGCGGATCTGTCGGTGGTGTTGGGTTGTGGCGGTGGTCTCGCTCTCTCCTGCAGTCGCGTCCAGTCAGGCCGTCGCGGTTCGGGTGGCGAGCGAGTCTGGGGGCGCTTTGGGAGGCGCATTGGTATCGCTCCAGGAACCGAGCGGCAAACGGGTCGTCCAGAGTCTGACCGACGAACGGGGCCGGGCGATCCTCCAGGCTCCGTTGGCCGGCCGCTACCGGCTCAGGGTCGACGCGATCGGTTACCAAGGGGCAGTCAGCGAACCGTTTAGTCTCCCGGTTGATACCGTGCTCGAGCGGGCAGTGAGCCTTCAATCGGCACCACTCAACTTGAGTGAATTAGTCGTGGCCAGCTCCCGGCCGGTCCGGTGCGATCTCGAGGAGACCCGGGGGACGGTGGCCGCTCGACTCTGGGACGAGGCACGGAAGGCACTGACCGGAACCCAAATCACCCGAACCCGGCCCTTAGAACTCGACGTTCGGACCTTCGAGCGCCGGTTGGACTCTCGGGGCCGAATTGTCGGTGAAACCACCGAGTCGAAGCGGGGTCCAAGCACCCGCCCGTTCGCTTCAGCCGATGCCGACAGTTTGAGCCGTTTCGGTTTCATCCAGGAACGGGCCGACGGGCTCTGGTTTCATGGGCCGGACGCCGACCTCCTCCTGTCGGAGCGGTTTCTCGACGACCACTGTTTCCGGCCCGCCCAACTTGGGATTGATTCGGCAACCCGAGTGGGGCTTGAATTTCAACCCAACCAATCGCGCACTGTTCCGGACATCACGGGGGTGCTTTGGTTGGATGCCAAGACCCTGGAGCTTCGTGATCTCGAGTTCGGCTATTCCGGGGTCCAATGGCCGGGCCTAGTCCTGCAACCCGGGGGCCGCATCGAGTTCGTCCGGCTCAGCAATGGGGGATGGATCGTCGGGAAATGGTGGATTCGGATGCCGGTGACGCGCCGCAAGCTGCTCCAATTCGGGCAACGGGACAGCGTGGTCGGCTATCGGGAAGCCGGCGGCTCCGCGACACCGGTTGGAACCGTCGAGGCCAAAGGGGCCACAACAGTCGTCGGAGCGGTGTTCGACTCGCTGTTCCAACGCCCGTTGGTCGGCGCCATCGTGAGCATCCAACAGGGAGCCTTTGCCGATACGACCGACGAGGAAGGGCGGTATCGGATCGTCTCCCCGGGCACCGGCGATTATCTCCTCACGATCGACCATCCTCAGTTTCGGATCCTTCAATTGGAGCCGCTCCATGCTGCGGCCCAGCTCCGCCGAGGCCTGACCGACACCGCCAATGTGACGACGCCCGGGCTGGCCGTCACCCTACAACGGCTCTGTCGGGTGGATCGACTCGAGTCCTCGCAAGCCCTCTTACTCGGCCGGGTCGAGGACAGCCTGTCCGGACAGCCGATCGCCAATGCCAAGGTCGTCGTGCGGTCCGACGTCACGACTCTGGGTCAGGCCGGCGGGATGGTGACGGTTCGGGAGAAGAGCAACGAATGGGAGATCGAGCCCGGCCCGGACGGGACGTTCCGAACCTGCGGCATCCCACGGGGGCGGAAGCTCGAAGTCCGGTCGTTGGTGCCGGGGCGCCCGCTCCGGTTGCACCCGATGCCAGCCGACACCTTGACGATTCGTGAACTCCGAATTCGTCACCCCGCGTAGGCTGTTCGGAAATCTCGGGAGCCGCTACATTCTCGGGCATGCGGATCACGACTTGGACCGAATACAGCCTGATTATCTCGATCCACTTGGCCAAGCGAGGCCGTAGCGGTGTACCCCAGGTCGCCGCTCGCGAGTTAGCGGAGGCCGAACGTCTCCCAGCCGATTACGTCGAACAGATCCTGCTGCGACTGCGGCGGGCGGGCATCGTGGAGAGTGTCCGAGGGGCCAAAGGCGGGTATTTCCTGGCCAAAGATCCTGGCGCTATCACGGTCGGCCAGGTGATGGCCGCCTCAGAACATCAAACCTTCGAGATGAACTGCGACAGCCACCCGGTCGATGCTGAACGGTGCTCGCCCGGCAGTGCCTGCACCATTCGACCGGTCTGGCAGGCCCTGCAGCAACGGATTGACGATTTCCTCGATAGTGTGACTTTGGCTGATTTGCTCAAGGATGACCCGGCGAGCGCCCCGAGCTTGGTGACCTTGACCTCGTCCCAAGTCAGCTCCTAGGCCTTCGCGTCGCCCCTAGTCCTACACAGAAACGGACGGCTCGAAAGCCGTCCGTTTCTTGCAGGTGCCGAAGGGGGGACTCGAACCCCCACGGGCTTGCGCCCACTGCGCCCTGAACGCAGCGCGTCTACCAGTTCCACCACTTCGGCGCGAAGCGCAAACCTAGAGGAGCCAATCGGTTAAGGCAAGCGCCCCGTTGCTAGCTCGCCACAGCCTCTCTATCTTTATACCGGAGTGAGAGTTATGAGCCAAGGCGCGAAAACGGCGAAAGACCCAGAGGCCCGGATCTCGGTGGCACGAAATCCGCGGGCTACTTACGACTACCACATCCTCGAAACCCATGAGGCGGGTATCATGCTCACTGGCACCGAGGTGAAGAGTCTGCGGGTGGGCAAGGCGTCGATCAAGGAAGCCTTTGGGCTCGTTCGGAACGGCGAAGTTTGGCTTGAAGGCATGCACATTACGCCGTACGAGCAGGGCAATCGGTACAATCACGCCCCGCTGCGATCGCGGAAGTTGTTGCTGCATCGACGGGAAATCGAACGGTTGATCGGCGCGACGGAACAAAAGGGGTGCACCCTGGTTCCTCTCGAGCTCTATTTCAAGGGTGGCCGTGCCAAGGTGGTGCTGGCCCTGGGGAAAGGCAAGAAAGTGCACGATCGCCGGGAAGACATTAAGCGCAGAATGGCCGACCGAGAGTTGGCCCGGGCGTTGAAAGTCCGGGCGTGATCTCTGGAATGGTTTTGGCTCTGGTCGCCGGCCTCGCAGGTCGGCCTCCCGCGCCGTTGGCAGCTCCGGCCGCGGTCGTGGTTGCGACGGCCAAAGGTGACGTGCGGATTCCGGTCCGGGCCGACGCCGCGTCCGGCCCATTGGTCGCGGCCTCAGCTCTCGTGCCGGCGCTCGGCGGCCTGAGTGCCGTGGTCGGTGCCTGGGTTCACGTCGATGTCTCGGGTATCCCGTTTCGGTTGCTGTTGGGCGCGCCGTACTACACGGTTGGCGGCGTCCTCAAACCCCTCGTCGGGTCGGCTGTCGTGAAACAGGATAGCCTTTTCCTACCGCTACATTTCGTCACCCAGGTTCTGCCGGCCGAGGTGAAAGATCGGTTCCGCTATTACCCCTCGTCGGGCCGGCTCGAGGAAATGCTGCCTCGGCGGGCGGGTACGGTCTTGGTCTCGGAGGACCGGAGGCCGCCGGCGGTGACTGAACGCACGGCGATGCCGGGCGGCCTCAACAAAGGCCATGTGGTGACCATCGACCCTGGCCATGGCGGGGTCGATCCTGGGAACCCGGGCATTTTCTTTCCGCGGGGACTGACCGAAAAAGATGTCGCCCTTCAGGTCGGGCTTTTGGTGCGAAAGGAACTGCTGCGGCGCGGAGTTGGCGTCATCATGACCCGAACGACCGACACTCTGATTGATCTCCACCACCGAGCTAGCTACTGCACCGAACGATGCGGGCTGTTTGTCAGCCTCCATGTCAACTCGTTACCGAGGCGGGCCGGGTATACGAAGGCCCGTGGATTCGAAACCTATTTCTTGGCCGAGGCCAAGACCGAGGATGCCGCTCGGGTCGCCCGGATGGAGAATGAGGCGATTCGGTTCGAGGAGCCGAAAGGCGAACAGCCCGGCGGCCTCGACTTTATTCTCAAAGATCTCCAGACCAACGAATACCTCCGCGAATCAGCCCGGTTGGCCGAGCTGATGCAGTCGCATGCGGCTGAGGTGCATACCGGCCGGAACAAAGGGGTCAAGCAGGCAGGGTTAGCCGTGCTGACGACGGCGCGTCGTCCGGCCGTCCTCTTTGAAATGGGCTTCAGTACCAATCCGGAGGACGCCCGTTTGATGACCGAACCTCGCTCCCAGCGGAATCTCGCGGCGGCGGTAGCCGACGCCATCGTGAGCTATCTCATCGAGTACCAGCAACGGGTCGGCCCGACCCGGACCGCGAGCCAAACCGGAGGCGGACCGGAGTGACGGGCGTGGTATCTCCAGCTTGTGTCACCCTCTTCGGTACCACCTTCTCCAATCCAATCTTGCTGGCTGCCGGCACCGCGGGCTTCGGTCGTGAGCTGGCGGGCATCGTCGATCTCGAAGCCCTCGGCGGCTTGGTGACGAAAGCCGTGTCCGTGGAGCCCCGTCTCGGGAATCGGCCGCCTCGGGTGGCCGAATTCGACGGCGGAATGCTTAACTCTATTGGGCTCGCGAATCCCGGCCTTGCCATCGTCGCCGCGACCGACCTCCCATGGCTCCGGACCCACCTGATCCGGGCCAGGATTTTCGTGAACGTCGTGGGGTTCACCGAGCTCGAGTACGCCCGGGTGATCGAGGGCCTCGATGGGGCCGGCGGCATGGTCGGCTACGAGCTCAACCTGTCGTGCCCGAACACCTCGGCTGGTGGGATCGAGTTCGGAGCGGAAGCCGGCTCGATCCGGCGGATCGTCGCGGCTTGCCGGGCGGTGACAGGCCGGCCTTTGGTGGTCAAGCTCTCGCCGGCGGTTCCTGATATTCCGGGGCTCGCGGCCGCCGCCGTTGATGCCGGGGCCGATGGTGTTTCGGTCGTGAACACCATGCCCGGCTTGGTCTACGAAGGCGAGAGCCCCCGGCTTGGTAACGGAAACGGGGGGGTCAGCGGTCCGGCCCTGTTGCCGGTGGGCCTCCTGGCCGTCGTTCGAGTCCGACGGCTCCTGAAGGACATACCGATCATCGGAGTCGGTGGGATCAGGAGTCTGGAGCACGTTCGTCAGTACCTTGGCGCCGGCGCCAACTTGGTGGCGATCGGAACGGCTGGGCTTGCTGACCCGCGGCTCCCGGAGCGACTCGCGCGCCGATGGATGACCGATGGCTGAGGTGATTCTCGCGCTTGATCTTCCGGATGCCCCGGCCGCCTTGTCGCTGCTCGACCGGCTGCCGTCGGTGGCCTGGGTCAAGCTCGGTTCGGTCCTGTTCACCAGAGCCGGCCCGAGTTTCGTTGCCGACCTGAAGGCCCGCGGCCATCGGGTCTTCCTGGACCTCAAATGGCACGACATCCCGAACACCGTCAAGGGTGCCGTTGAGCAGGCTCGAATCCTTGGCGTTGATATGGTGACCGTCCATGCACTGGGTGGGCCGGCAATGATCGAGGCGGCAAAGGCCGCGGCGGGAGACCAGTTGTCGGTTGTTGCGGTGACGGTCTTGACCTCCCATGCTCCGGCCGACTGGGCCGCCGTGGTTGGAGCAGACAGGGCCGACCTAGGACC
>JAYVJS010000295.1:0-7302 GCA_043769075.1 Gemmatimonadota bacterium
CGCCACGTCAACCGCGGTTGCCGCAATGCTGTCTCCCACAACGTAAGAGTCATGCTGTGGTGCAAGTTGAATCTCGAGCCGGTCGTTGGTGGAGTCGGAGGGGTTGCCGCAGGCGCCAAGGAGCAACAGACCGGTCCACAGTCGAGTGCGGGTCATACCGCCGGACTTTCCCTCAACGGCAGGTTGCCAACGCATGACGGAGGTTATCCCGATCGTCCCCCAATTCCAAGCCGAACACGCCGCCGCTCCGGCCTTCCCTTACCCTGTATCTCTCCAGGATCGGCTCCGCCGGCCCCCTTCGCACCCGGTCCGGTAGTGTCCTAGTTTAGGTCACTACACGGCGTCCGCCGGGATTGCAGCGGGCAACTTGGCCAGGTAGACTAAAGTCACTCGTGCCAAGGCTGCCCAGGCGATTCTGGGCCACTCTCCTTCGGAGGTGTCCATGCCCCCAGTCAAGCGACCCCGCCCAAAGACTACGAAGCGCCCGGCGAAGCCCAAGCCCCCTAAGAAGGGCGCGCTGATCCACTTCACCGCGTCCCACAAGGTGGCCGCGCACCGGAAACCCAAAGCCGATGGCGGCGACGGCGGCGTCTGGGTTTTGATCGGGCCGATTTCCTGGCTCCAGCGCAAAAACGGAAAGATCAACTCCAAGATCAAGACGGCCGCTCTCAAGGCTTTCCGGAAGTTCAAGAAGGGCTGACGATGCGGCCACCACTCAGGACGACGAACTGGGTGGTCAAGGTTTCGAAGTTGTGCAACCTACGATGTCGGTATTGCTACGAATGGGACGAGCTCCATCGTACCGAGCGCATGAGTCTCGTCGATTGGGAGGTTCTGCTCCGCTCGATCCGGAGCTATCACGAGCGGCGAAGCGCCGAACTCGATGGGTCGTTCACGACGACGATCATCTGGCACGGCGGAGAGCCGCTCCTGCTCCCCCTTCCCTATCTGCGCTCCGTGTTCGAGCTCCAGCGGCAACTGCTCGGCACCCTGCTCGAGACCGGGGCCATCGTCAACGCGTTGCAGACCAACCTGTACCGAATCTCCGACCAGCAGATCGAGCTCCTCAAGGCCGAACGAGTCGAGCTCGGCGTTTCGTGTGACGTAGTTGGCGGCGTCCGCCTCTCACTCGGGAACCGGGAGACGGAAGAGCAGATCATGCGAAACGTCGACCGGGTCAGCGCCGCCGGCCTGCACTTTGGTGCCATCACGGTACTCGGAGCCCACACGGCTCCCCGGATTACCGACATTTACGATTTCTACCGATCGCTGGGCATCTCGGTTCGGTTTCTTCCGATCTTCGCCGCACCACTCAACACTCCTGAGGCTCCGTTCGCTCTCACCGTCCCACAGGCGGAGGAGGCGTTGGCTCGTCTCTTCGTCCATTGGGTGGAGCAGAAGCGGCGGGTGTCGGTGCTACCAATTAATGACTGCATCGAGACGGTGGCTCGGTCTCGGATCGGTTCGCCGACCTGGACCTATGATCGGCGGGTCGGTGAATGGGCGTTCATCGTCAATACCGATGGCATGCTCTACCAGACCCATGAAGCCTACGACAAGCGGTGGGCGCTCGGCAACATCTTCGAGCAATCGATCGACGGCGTCTTGAAGGCCCGCCCGTATCGGGCCTCCTTCGCGAGGGACCGGGCGTTGGTCGCGCGGGTCTGTTCCGGGTGTCATTGGAAGAAGGGGTGCTCCACGTTGCCGGCGTTTGACGGTAGTCTGGCCGGCGGCCAGGAGTCACGATGCAACTACGCGCATTCCTTATGTACTTTCATCGACGAGTATTTCACGTCTCACGGCTTCAGCCACGAACAGATCACCGGCCTGTTGCCAAAGAATTCGCATTGACAGCAACCCGACCCGGGGCGAAAACCCGGACGATCGACATCGGCTCCAGCATTGAGCTACACGGCGGCCTCCATGGGTCGTTGCTGACCGATCCGCCGACTGGAACCCGATTTCGGGTCAACGCACCCCAGCATGTGTTTCTGAGCGAACCCGCCCGAGAGGTGTCCGGACGCAGCTTCCGTCCGAGTCGCGACTTCGCGACGGCCGAACTCATCGATCCCGGACCAAGTCGCCTGCTCTACCACTCTTCACGCTGGCCGGTATTGAACCGGGCAAGCTGGATCGTCGACCTCGACGACTTCGGCTATCCGGTGCTCTGGGGCCGATCGGCCATTGATCCCCAGGAGCGCCGCCGGCTCGCCCGCGGCGGGGGGCGCGCCAGTCAGGCTCGCGCCGCGCAAATGCTCCGTGCCTACACCCACCCCAGCTGCAAAGCGATTCTCTTCTTTACCGAACACGCCCTGGCGGAGGCGTATCAATGGCTTCGATCGGCCGCTCCTCCCGAGATCACCAGGGCGTTTGTCGAACGATGCCATGTCGTGCCGGCCGCCCATCGCACGCTCGACGCCGCCGAGGTACGCCGGAAGTGGCGCGATGACCCGCTGACGGTGGTGTTCTGCGGCCGTGACTACCACCAGAAGAATGGCCGCGCGGCGCTCACAATCATGACCTCCCTGGCAAAGCGATTCCCCGAAGTGCTGTTTCACTACATCGGCGAGACGCCGCGCGCCCCGCTGATACACCGGTTCGATTCGCTTCCCAACGCCACGGCGCATGGCGTGTTACCGCGAGCCGACGCCCTTCGGATCCTTGCGTCGGCGCATGTTTTGTTCCACCCGGCTCGCTATGAAAGCTTCGGGATGGTGTACGCCGAGGCCATGGCGGCGGGCCTGGCGATCGTGAGCAGCTCGGGATCGCTGATGGCCCACGTTGAGGAATTCCTGAGCAGAGAGCGGGCTGTCCTAGTTCGCCGCGAGGGAGACGACTTCGAGCGCGACGTCGCGACCTTCGAGCGAGCGCTGGATCGGTTGCTCGCCAACCGGAGCGCCGCTGCCGCGATGGGGGCGCAGAACTATCGTTACGCGACGAACGGGGCCTTATCGGTTCGTCGCAGGAGTGCGTCGCTTGAAAAGATCTACCGGCGGGCGGCGGCAGTGCCGGCGGAGCCGATGCGAATCGAGGATCTCGGCCCGGTTGCGGATTCCGGGCGAGTGGTACGCCGCAGCGCGGCAGCAGTCGCCGAAGACTTCGAGGAGTTCCGCCGTGCGGTCCCTCGGGCGCCCAGATCGGTACTGCTCGGGGGGACAACCTGGCCGACCCCGACCTGACCAGCCCGCTCTCACTTGACCGGTATCTCGATCGGATCGGCTACGCCGGCCCTCTTCGCCGGGACCTCGGCACTTTGAAGGCCATTCACCGCGCCCACCTCCGGACGATCCCGTACGAAAACCTTGACATTCACCTGGGCCGGCCGCTTTCCCTCGACCTCGGGGCCCAGTTCACCAAACTGGTACTCGACCGGCGGGGCGGCTGGTGCTATGAAATGAACGGCGTCCTAGCCTGGGCGTTAGGCGAGATCGGTTTCCAGATTCGGATGGTGTCGGGCACCGTCGGCCGCTCGACGCGGGGCGACCAGGCCGAGGGAAACCATCTCGTCCTCATCGGCGAGCTCGACCAGCCCTATCTCGTCGACGTGGGCTTCGGCGACGGCCCTTTGGAGCCCCTGCCCCTCGTACCCGGACCCTACCGGGTCGGCCGATTCGAGTTTCGGCTCACCGAATCCGGGGGCCGGTGGGTGCTGCACAATCATCCGTTCGGGGGAGCGCCCGAGTTCGACTTCACCTTGGAGCCTCGGAGCCTTCCGGACTTCGCGTCCAAGTGTACCGAACTCCAAACCTCGCCCGAATCCGGGTTTGTGAAAACGACCGTCTGCCAACGCTACGACGGCGATGCCCTGGTGTCCCTTCGCGGCGCCGTGCTCCGAACCGTCACCGAGGCCGGCCAGGTCGAGCGTGACCTGACCGGCCGGACTGAATATCAAACCGTGCTGGAACAACGATTCGGGATCCAGCTGCCCGCCGCCAAGCTCGACGCCCTGTGGCAGCGGGTCTGGAGCCGCCACCTGGCCTGGCGGGCCACCCTATGAATCAACCGTTGTCGCAGCAGCCGGGAGCGCAGCATGGTTCCTTGGCCGTGGCCCCCGGCTTGGTAGCCCGGACGAAAGCACTCATGAACTTCCCGTCCACCAGTGTTGCCATTGCATCGACGTCGATGCCTTCTGCCGCAAGGAATTCCCGGGCATCCTCGATCTTGTAGACCCGGGTCGGCTCCAAATCCACACCGGTGAAACCGGCCGCCTCGAGCTTGCTGCGGTACTCCCCGACCTCGAGAGCGCCCGCGATGCAGCCGACCCAAAGCTCCATGTTGCGCCGGAGCACATCCGGCACCTCACCGTTGACCACGACGTCCGACACCGCGAACCGGCCGCCCGGCTTCAAGACCCTGAACGCCTCCTTCAATACTCGGTCTTTGTCAGCCGAGAGGTTGATGACGCAATTGGAAATGATCACATCGACCGAGTGGCTCGGCAGCGGAATGTTCTCGATCTCGCCGCGGAGGAACTCGACATTGGTGAGCCCCGATTTCTTGAGATTCGACTGGGCCAGCTCCAACATCTCGTCGGTCATGTCGAGACCGTAGGCCTTGCCGGTGGGGCCGACCCGTTTGGCCGAGAGCAGCACATCGATGCCGCCGCCGCTGCCGAGGTCGAGCACCGTCTCGCCCGCCTTCAATTCGGCCAAGGCGGTGGGATTGCCGCAACCTAACGATGCCAACATCGCCTCGACCGGCACGCCCTTTTGCTGGGCCTCGTCGTAGAGGCCCGAGGTAATCGGGTCGACCGTTCCGCTCCCGCACTCCGCCCCGCCACAACACGAGTTCGATTTGCCGGCCGCCGCCCGGGTGGCTGCCTGGCCGTATTTCTCCTGCACGATGGACTTCACGCTCGGGGTCGTCATGATGCCGCCTGCTTTTGAGTGAGAATGAGTTGCATCGCCACGGCTGATGCGGGGCAGATGCCGTTGAATTGAGTGGACTGGCGTACCGCGCTGGGCGCTCCGGCTTGATCGATCCGGCCAAAACCAAAGCGGGAGAAGTAGCCGGCCGCCGTCGTCGTCAAAAGGGTGATCGTCTCGGCGCCGCGCACTCTCGCCAGGTCAAGCGCGGCCTCGATCATCGTTCGGCCCAGGCCGGTGCCTTGCAGCCCGGGGGCCACGGCCACCGACCGGAGCAAGGCGTGCCCGCCATACAGCTCGAGCCCGGCCGAGGCGACCACACCCGCGGGACCATCGGCCACCAGAAACGTCTCAAGGTGATCCGCCACGCCAACCATCGGTAGTTCGGTTTGACCCAATAACGTGACCAGCGCAGGGAGGTCGGACAGAACGGCTGGCCGGATGGTTGTGGCCGTCATTGCTGGTTCTCCGGAATCAGCCGCTCGATATCGGTCGGCCGGGCGGCTCGGCTCGTGGGTTTCGAATGGTTGTAACATGCAACTATCTCCTCAACAAAAAGGGGCATTAGCCGCAGTGACCGGTTGCGCAGCCCACCCCGGGTTCCAGGCCCGACCGGGCGGCGGCGCTCGCCGAGAGACGCCGGAGCAAGACCACCGCACCTTGCCGGACCGCAGGGCCAAGGTCCTCGATCATGGCCGCCTGCTCCGCCACCAACTCGGCGCGAATCCGATCGTGAAGCCGCCGGCCGGCCGGCGTTAGGTCAAGCCGCATCGCCCGAGCGTCATCGGGGTCAGGCCGCCGGCTGACGTAGCCCTTCCGCTGTAAGACCGTCGCCACCCGGCTCGCCGTGCTCTTATCGAGATAGAGCTCGGCGGCCAGCGCGTTCAGGGTACAGGAGCCGAGCTTGAGCAGGGCCTCCATGGCGTAGCACTGGGTGACCGACACATCGTGACAGCAGATCCGGTCCCGGTCGCGAAACTGGTAGACCCGGACCAGGGCGGAGAGCGCGTCGTACAGCTCAGCGGCGTCGGCAGCGGCCGGTCGAGAGGCAGTAATCATAGTTGGCAGTAGCAACTATACCTGACCTCCTGAATTCGCGCAAGAGGCCCGATTGTTGGCTCCCGTTTCTTGGGCTAGAATTGGCCACCCAGATGACTATCGAGTTCAGGCCCCGGCGGAAGGAAGAGCTCGAAGCCATCAGTGCCGAAGGTCATATCCATCAAGAGCCATGAGATGACTTCCAATCAGGGCTCGATGCTTCGAGGCGAGTCGGGCAAGCTCTTTCTGCTCCTCTGCTCGCTCAACTTGCTCAACTACATCGACCGTCAGGCGGTCACCGGCCTGCTCGAGCCAATCCGCCGGGAGTTGGGCGGAACCGATGCCCAGATGGGCCTGGTCGGTTCGGCCTTCCTGTTGACCTATACCCTGCTCCCCCCAGTGTTCGGCTGGCTCGGCGACCGGATCCGGCGAACCCGCCTGCTGGCCGGCTCGGCGGCGGCGTGGTGTCTGGCCACCGCGGCCGCGGGCCTGGTCGGATCCGTCGGGCAGTTGGCCGCTGTACGAGGCGTCGTTGGGCTCGGCGAGGCGTCGTACATGGCGAATACGCCGAGCCTGATTTCAGACGTGTTTCCAGCGGCCCGCCGAGGACGGGTCCTCTCGGTCTTCTATTCGGCCGCCCCAATCGGCGCCGCGATCGGGGTGGCCTTGGCCGGCTGGTTGGCTGGAAGCTATGGCTGGCGAGTCGCCTGTTTCGTCGTTGGGCTGCCGGGACTGGTGGCGGCGGGATTGCTCTACCGGAGCCGCGAACCAGCTCGGGGGGCCATGGACGGCACGAAGGCCGGCCCCGCTCCTTCGTTCGGTGCCACGCTCAGAGTCCTCCTGGCGCGGCCGGCGTTCATCGGATTGGTGTTGGGGTTTTCGGCGTCGGTGTTCGTACAGAACGCGGTCGAGTACTGGCTGCCGACCATCCTCCAGCGGGACAAGGCAATCCCGATCGCCGAAGCCAATGCCACCTACGGCGCCATGGTGTTCATCGCCGGGATCGTCGGGCCGTTGCTCGGGGCCACTGTCGGTGACGCGTTAAGCCGCCGGACCGGGCGGGCCTATCTCTACGTGGCCGCGGTCACCATCCTCGGGACGGCGCTCCCCATCGCGATGATCGCCTGGTCGGCCGACCGGACGGTCGTGTTCGGCAGCGTGCTGCTCGAGGCCCTGTTCGGGAACGCGGCCCCCGGCTTGGTGATGGCGGTCGGGATGACGTACGTCGGCGCCGAAATGCGGGGCACCACTACCGCGATCTTGTTGACGAGCATGCATCTCCTGGGCGATTTCATCTCCTGGCCGCTGGTCGGGGCCATGTCGACCGCGATGACCAACGGCCGGTTGTCCGGTTTGATCGGAGCGGCCGAGCGTTTCGGCATCGATCCAAGCCACCACC
>JAYVJS010000296.1:0-3438 GCA_043769075.1 Gemmatimonadota bacterium
CGCCGAGGGTGTCGGCTTCGGGAAAAAAATTGCCGAGATTGTGGTCGATGGCTTGGACCTGGTTCAGCAACGGGTACCGGCCGGCGGTTGGAAACCGCACGTCGACGATGTACCGTTGCGCCGGAGCGATGACGACATGATCGGTCCACTCCTCCCGTTCATACCGCCCGACGTCGGCGCCCACCAACTTCAGCTGGGCCCCGGGGATCGACAGGTTGAAGGTTCGGGTGTTGGCCACGTTGGTGAAGAAGAACCGGACGATCTCGTTCGGGCGGACCTCGAGCTGGTAGGCCGGGTCGCCGTTGACCAGGAAGGTGGTGCCGAACCGCCCCATCAGCGCATGGGTCACCGCATCCTTCCCGTACGGCACCAAGCCTCCTTCACCGAGCAAGAGGTCGTCCAGCATGATGACCTCGTCGCGATGGCTCGGTCCGAAGGCGTCCGGCCGCTTCGGGCGGACCAGGATGTTGCCGTAGAGCCCAAGATCCTGCTGGATATCCTCTCGGACGTGGGGGTGGTACCAGTAAATCCCCGAGTCCCGAAACCTGATCCGGTAGATATACCCATCACCCGGATTAACGGGATCTTGGGTTACGCCGGGAGCGCCGTCGCTCTTGTTCTCGAGCCGGAGGCCGTGCCAATGGACCGCGGTCGGCAGGTCGATTGCGTTGTGAAACCGCACCACTACTTCAGAGCCTTCGTCGACTCGAATCAATGGGCCTGGATACTGCCCGTTGTAGGCGTACATCACCAACACTCGACCGTTGATGGTTCGGCGGACCAATGATGCGGTCAGATCGAGGGTATCACGATTGCGGAGCCGAACCATCGTCCGGGGCCGGGCCTCGGGCAGCGTAGCCGCATCCACACCCCCGCCTGGCAAGAACGGCTCTTCCGCCGGTACGAGCCCGTCGACGCCCGGCATCGGGACCATCGGTGTCCCCGGCCGGGACGGCGGCATCCTCCATTGGACCCCATCATGATCCATCCCCGCCATCTCGTGCCGCGCCGACCCGGTGTCCGCCGACCGGGCCATCATGAGCAGCGAATGCTGCTGCATCCGGATGCTGGGCGACATCCCGCGGAGCACCAGCCGGCCGGTTCGTTCGGTCACGTTTCCTGAGGCCTCGGCCGTGACGAAAACCAAGAACTTGTCGAAATGGATCTCGCCGAGATGAGTCCGGCCGTTTGCGACAACCCCAACTTTGATCATGGGATCGAGTGACGGTGGTGTCACCCAAGCGACGTAGCTGGAATAGGGGCCGAGCGCACTGGGGTCCGGCAGGCCTTCCAAGACGAGACTCGCATCGTACCGTTGGCTTCCGGTCCGAGTGGTGGCCACATCGAAGGGCGATTCGGCCCGACCCAGTTCCACGACCCCGGTCACCGACACCGGCACGTCCGGCCGGGCGACCAGTTCGAGACAGTAAAGGTCTCGACTCGGTCGCAGTCCGGCGTCGCCGGCCGGCCGGCAGAGCGGCGGCGGACTAGAATCCGGGAGCGCTCCGCCTAACAGCAGGGTGCCGAAGGCGGCGACAACAGCGATGGCCCGCCGCATGCTCAGGGCTTCAGAAACTTGGCCGGAATCGGGTTGGCGGCGGACTCCTGCTCCCAAAACACCGTCACGATCCACCACCGGGTCCCGTCGTCGAACAATTGGATACTGTTGATCCCGCGGGCAAACGGCTTCTCGTCCGCCGCGGTACGGCGCGATTCGTAGGCGCTGAACACCTGAACGATCCGGCCGTACTGCTCGACGGTGCGGCCGATCTCCTGCTCGAAGAAGCCGCTGGTTTCGAGGCTCGCCCCGGCGTTCTTGACGTAATCATCCGCGCTCCAGAAGAGCGCTCGGCCTTTACCGGCCGCATCCCGACCGGTTGGAATCAACCGGGCGCCCGAGGCGAAGATCGACCGGAATCGGTCCCAGTCCCGTTTCTGACCCGCCGGGCCGGAGATGACATCGTACAGCGTCTTGATGATGGCATCCATCGAGCTGACGTCTTCGGGCTTGGCAACCGGTGCGGCCGCCACGGCCGGTGTTTGCGCGGAGACCGGACCAGCGTGAGAGGCCAGCACCCCGAGGCCGAGCGCGAACGGAACAAGGAAGCGATTCATTTTTCTTTCGACGGTTAGGGAATGAGGTCGATGTCCGGCTGCCCAATTGGGCTGCCGGGCGGCGCGTCGGGCGCCGCAATGGCTTTGGTCGGATCATAGGGCCGGGCCAAAAAGCGGCGGATGTCGGCCGAGAACAGCGCCCGGGCGGCTCGGTTTTCGGGGGTGGCCGCCCCAGATCGAATCGGCCGGCCGGCCAGTTGGGCCAGTCGTTCGGTGGCCACCGCCCGGACTTGACTCATGTCGGAAGTGGCGGCCAGTCCCATCAACCGATCCAGGACCACTCGCTGAACGGCTCGGCCAATTTCCGCCTCGTACGACGATGCCGGAACCACGTCGAACGTCGCTCCAATCACTCGATCGAGAACGAGGTCCAGCCCCGGCTGCCTCGGATCGAGGGCCCGTTGCTGAACGAGGCGCGCCGCACGCTCGGGGTTGAACAGAAATTGAACGACCATGGAAGCGGCTGCCGTGGCCGGGCTGATCGCGTCGAACACCAGCCCGGTCGATCGCTCGAACAGCTCTCGATGGGGGTCAAAGGTGGCCGGCCGCGGCGGGATCTTCGCCAAAATGGACCGGGGAAGCGCCAGTTCCGATGGCTTGAGCGTGGCCAGCACTGCCGCCAGGGCGGCCAACTGCTCGCTCGGCACTACGGGTTTCACCGGCTCGACCCCGTCGCCCCGCATCGCATAGTCGTACCACTGCCCGCCGATGACTTTCACCGCGGCTTCCACTTGATAGCGGTGATGGAGGTACAAAGGGACCAGCACCTCTTCGAGAGTGGCCATCGGCGCACCGGCCGGAATCACCCGCTCGCCGAACTGATCCAAGGCAACCCGGCGAACCGTCATCATCCGGTCGAGTTCCCCGGCGATGTTGGTCCCGTTGTCCCACAGGTGGGTTTGCGGGTGGGCGCTACCGGCTGGTCTCGCGTCCTGGTCGGTCAGGAACGTGAGTCCCCGGGCCCGGGCCGCCTCGATCAACCCGACTAGGGCGGCCTTTTCGTCCGTCCCTGGGGGGAAATCTTGATACCCGAACTTGATTGCCTCTCTGTCCCACGCGCCGATGCCTTCTTGGTACGCCTCGGTCAGGTCAATCCGGCCGGCGGTGAGTTTGATGTACGGATGGGGGTAGTCCATGACCGATGCTCGGCCCTGGCTGCTCGAGATGTAGTTGTGTTGGATCCCAAGGGTATGCCCGACCTCGTGGGCGGAGAGTTGCCGAATCCGGGCTAACGCCATCCGTTCCGCGTCGGCGGCCTTCTCGTCTCCCTTGAGAAAGGGGGCCGTGAGACCTTGCGCGATCAAATAGTCCTGGCGAACCCGG
>JAYVJS010000297.1:0-2600 GCA_043769075.1 Gemmatimonadota bacterium
CGTTGATCCCGGGGATCACGGTCCGAATCTGCGCCAGAGCGCCCCGAGGCACGTTGGCCATGACGTAGCGTTGCCCGCGGGCCCTGATCACGGATTCGAGTCGAACCACCAGGGTTTCGATGGCGGTTTGGGGCTCGGACGGCCCCTCAGCGGCGGTCACCAACCGGGCACTGCTCTCGAGGACGGTGGCAATCTCAACCAGGCCGTTCACCTTGAGGGTCGATCCGGTCGACACGATATCCACCACCAGATCGGCGATCCCTAAGTGCGGCGCGATCTCGGTGGCGCCGGACACTGGAACGATGGTGACCGGTTTCCCGATCCGCCCGAAGAAGCTGCTGGCGATCCGGGGAAAGACGGTCGCGACCCTGGCTCCATTGGGAATCTGATCCAGGGTTTCGATCCCGCAGTCGTCCCGAACCGCCACCACCACCCGGCACCGGCCGAACCCAAGGTCGAGCCGATCGACCAGCGCCCGCTCCGACTCGATCACCAGGTCCCAGCCGGTAATCCCAACCGCCGCTGCACCATCCGCCACGAATTCCGGAATGTCCTGAGACCGAACGAAGATCGCCTCATAGTCATCCCCGAGCCTCGCAATCAACGCTCGGTCGCTTTGGGCTCGAACGCCCAACCCAGCATCGTCGAGAAGCGCCCGAACGTCCTCAGCCAGCCGGCCCTTGTTTGGCAACGCGATCTTGAGCATCCAACCCTCACAAAAGAAAGCGGCCCGTCGATCATCAACGGGCCGCAGAGTAATTTCGCAACGTCGAGGCGACTAGTCGCCTACCCGCGCAGAACCACCCCGGCCTCTCGACCGTGGTGATGGTGGTGCTCCCGAATCCGCATCAATTCGTCCATGGCCCCATTGTACCCCCCCATTCCAACCCCTGTCAACCCGCATGCCTATCCCGGCGACGTCTTCGTCAACCGCCCAAGATGCTGGAGCACTCGGCGCTGGCCGGGGTGATTGCGGGCCGAAAGAAAGATCGTGTCGTCGCCCGCAATGTTGCCCAGCACTTCCGGCCAGGCCAGCCGGTCGAGCGCCGCCCCAACCCGGTTGGCCTCGCCCGGCGGAGTGTGGAGCACCACCAGCACATCCCCGGCCGCGGTATAGGCCAACACCCCTTCGACGATTCGTTGTTCATCGGGGTCCCGGCGCGGCGGCTTGGTGGCCACCTGGCGATGATAGACCCCCGACACCTTCACCAACTTGAGCGCCGCGATGTCCCGGCTCACCGACGACTGGGTCACGTCCCAGCCTTCGCGCGCCAGCGCATCGGCCAACTCATCCTGGGTACTGATCGGGTGGGTCTCGATCAACTCGAGGATCTTGAGGTGACGTTGCCGCCGGTCGTCGCGGATCATGAGGCCCGTCCCGCCAATCTGGTGAGTGCCGCTTCGAACCGAGTCGCCGCCCGGTCGTTGACCCGGGCCAGCCTAACGAACCGGCGCCACGCGACGCCCAGGCCGAGCCGGCCGAGTCCTCCGGTCGACCGCCGCCGCGCGATGATCCGGGCGGGCGCGATCAAGGGCATCCGGTCGCCCCGCTTGAGCGCCGCCGCCACGTCGCGATAGGCCCGCCGAAACGGCACCCCGGTTTCGACCCGCCGCATCACCTCGTCGGTGGCCAGCACGCCGCCCTGCAGCATCTCGAGCCCCCGGCTGCCATGAACCCCGAGCGCCGGGACGACGAGCGTCATCATCGTCACCATATCTTCGATCCGGCCCAAGCCCCGGATCAGGGGCTCCTTCAACAGCTGGAAGTCCCGGTGATAGCCGCTGGTGAGCTTCGATCGCAACGCCAACACCGCCGCCAGGTCGCCCTCGAGCACCGCGGCTCGCGCCCGGGTCAGCTCGAACACGTCGGGGTTTCGCTTCTGGGGCATGAGGCTCGAGCCGGTGGCGAACCGTGCCGGCAATTCGAGGAGACCGAACTCCTCGCCGGAGAGCAAGACCACATCGGTCGCGAGCTTCGAGAGGTCATGGCCGAGCTGAACGGCCCAGAACAAGACGGCGGCTTCGAGTTTGCCCCGGCCGTTCTGCACCTGGGCCACGTTCGGCTCGACGGCGGCAAAGCCTAACGCCTTGGCCGCGGCTTCCCGGTTGAGCGGCAGCGGCACCCCGTACCCCGCCCCACTCCCCAGCGGCGACCGGTCGACCAAGCGCCACACGCCATCCAGGGTCCCGATGGTGTCGAGCAAACCCTCCGCCAAGGCCCCGGCCCACATCCCGGCACTCGACGGCATCGCCGGCCGGAGGTGGGTATACCCAGGCCAGAGCGCGCCCTCATGCCGATCGGCAAAGAGCAGCAACTCACTCACCAGACCAAGAGCCTGCATCTCGATCCGGAGCAACGAGTCTTTCAAGTAGAGCCGAAGGTCACAGGCAATTTGATCATTCCGAGACCGACCGGTATGGAGCCGCTCACCGGTGGAGCCGAGCCGTCTGGTGAGCCAGCTTTCGACCGCCGAGTGGGCGTCCTCATGTTCGGGCCCGATGCCGAGCGTGCCGCGCCGAACGGCACGAAGCGCACCACGAAGCCCAGCCCGGAGACGGTCCCGCTCCCGCCTGGACACCAGCTTCGACGCATAGAGCCC
>JAYVJS010000298.1:0-2394 GCA_043769075.1 Gemmatimonadota bacterium
ACGCCGTAGCCGGTGTAGAAGCCCGGGGCGTAGATCTGATGCCGGTACCACGATCGCCTCGGCAGCCCCTCTCCGCTCGTGAAAGCCTGCTCTACCTGGCTCAAAATCTTGTTGACGGCGGCGCGGGCCCCGCCGGTGAGCTGGAGCGCCGCAGTGGCCCGGTCGTATTGGTCCGTCGCTAGGCGCAGGGCTGCGATGGCGTTATCCAACGGCGTCAGGTTGAGATAGGGGGCCACGTCGGCGCGGGCCGGTGCCGTGCGAGGGAGTCGAGGATCTTGGGTCCCAGGGAACAATCCCTCGTCCAGCTGCCGGTTCCGTTCGGTGGCCTGTTCGCGTCGCGCGGTGAGTAGGCCACGGAGCTCATCGATGTAGCCCTGATACGTCTCGGTCATGTTGCCGAATTGAAACGGGAGCAGCTCGGCGCTTGCCAACCGCATCGTGGCGGTGCCGACCGTCTGTGCGAGCGCTCGGCCGTAGACGAAGCTGGTGTCGCTGAACCGGACGAAGTGCTCGAAGTTGTCGTAGATCGAGTGATAGATCCCATCGCCGCCCTCGCCCCCAAACCCAAGGTTGAGCGACGCGATCCCGGCATGTTGGAGGAAGGGAGAGAAGTCGGAGCCGGAACCGAGCGCTTCAATTCGGAGGTCGGGCCGATTTCGGAGCTCGGCTCGTTCGGTCGCGTTTGCGGCGTTGGCCAGCCCGCCGAGTTGGGCTCGTTTCCAGGCCGAGAGGCCGGTTTCCGGGTCGACGACATCGCGCGCGACGTCGTTAATGAATCGCTCCAGCGAGTGAGAGCCGGCCATCCCCAGGTATCCTCGGCCGTTGCCATCGGTATTGATGTAGACCACGGCTTTCTCGACCAACTCAGCCCGGTGGGTTTCGACCCACTCCGTACTCCCGAGCAGGCCCTGCTCTTCGCCGTCCCAGGCAGCGTACACAATGGTCCGACGGGGCCGCCAGCCCTGCTTGAGCAACGCCGCAAACCCCCGAAGCTCCTCCATTTCAGCCACCAGGCCGGACAACGGGTCCGAAGCGCCATTGACCCAGCCATCCCGATGATTGCCACGAATGATCCATTCGTCGGGCCGCTCGGAGCCGGGAATTCGGACGATCACGTTGTAGAGGGGGACTCGATTCCAGTTGAAGGCCAACTTGATTCGAACCCGCGCCGGCCCGGGGGCACCGGTCTTGTAGGTAATCGGAAGGGCACCTCGCCAAGACGGAGGGACCACCTCGCCGCCGAGCGCCGCCAGGAGTGGCTCAGCGTCCCCGTATGAAATCGGGAGCACCGGGATTTTGGTAATCGTTTGGATCTGTTCCAAGGGGAGGGGGGTAACGCCGGGTACCGAGCCCCGGCCCGGGGTTGAGGGGTCGCCGGGGTAGAGGGGCATGTCGGCAACGCTGCCGCGTTGGACCCCGTCTCGGGGCCGGTACGGCCCTTTGGGATACACGTCTCCTTGGCCGAAGCCGTCGTCAGCCGGATCGGAGTAAATCAGGGTCCCGATCGCCCCGTGCTCAGCCGCCACCTTGGGCTTGATCCCTCGCCAGGAGCCGCCGTATTTGGCGATGACGATGGCCCCTTTGACGGAAATCCCTCGGGCCTCGAGCTCCTCGTAGTCGGCGGGAACGCCGTAGTTGACGAAGACCAAGGGACCGGTAACGTCACCATCGATCGAGTAGGCGTTGTAGGTGGGGAGCTGCTCCGACGTCTGAGTCGACGACGGATCGCCCGGGACCACCGGTTCCTTGAGCTTGGCCACGAACCGGGTCGGGGCCACCATCTCCACGATCCGCTCTTTCGGGGTGGGGAAGAGCGTTTCGAAGGTTTCGATTTTGGCGTCGAGGCCCCAGCTGGTAAACACTTTGACCAACCACTCGGCGTTCGCCTTCCCGTACGGCGAGCCGAGATGCTGGGGTCGGGCGGCGAGGGTCTTGAGATAGGACCGAAGGCTGTCGGGCGCCGGGATTGCTTTGAATTTGGCCTCCCATTCCCGCTGAATCCGGCTCCCATTGACCGAGAAGCCCCGCAGAGGCGCGGGATCCTGTCCGGGAATGGCCATCACGATGCCGAGCACCAGCAAAGCCTTCATGAGCTTCTCCTTAGATTGCGAGTCGAGAACCGTCGGGAGGAATCTGGCAGTGACCGAAAATGGCCGCTACTGCCGGGTTCCTGGTCGCCCTTGCCCGACCGCCCGGCGGGGTGCAACTTTCCCGGTATCTACCTAACCAGGGCTGCCCCGCTGACGACCCAAAGCATCACGTTTCCTGCTCGCGACGCCGAGTCATTTGTGCGCGACGTGAAGACGGAGGCCGACGCCTACTTCACCGCTCATGCGTTGTCGCCCAAAGCTACTCCGGGCATGGTGATCAAGACGGTGGCACTGCTGTCGCTCA
>JAYVJS010000299.1:0-8624 GCA_043769075.1 Gemmatimonadota bacterium
CTGGGAGAGCTGCAAGGCCGCGAAATGGGCGTCCTGGGCCGCTTGGGCCAGGGTACCGCGCGCATTGCTGACAGCCCGGTCGCGGTCCGACCGGGCCGCTTCGATGGCTTCCTTCCGGGCCCCCCATTGCAGCAGCGGGACGTCGACCGAGAGCGAGAACTGGCGGGCTTCGAGCAGGTTCTGGTAGGCCAGATTGCGCTCCGGGGCGGTCGCGTTGAATCCATAGCTGGCTTGGATCGTGGCGCCGAGTCCGTTGTTGAGGCGGGCCTCGGCAATCCGACGATCGGCCTGGGCTTCTTGGAGCTCGGCCTCGGTGACGCTGGCCCGGTTGCGAAGGGCCTCGGCCACCGCCCGCGCCGTGTCGGCCTCGAAGGTCGGGACCACGGCGGTCACGTCGATTTCCAAGGGCGAGCCGACCGGCAGGTTGAGATCGATCCGGAGGGCGGCCACGGTCCGGTCGTACTCGAGCCGGGCGCCGTCGAGGGTGGTCCGCGACCGGAGCAGCGCCAGCTCGCTCTGGAGGAGGTCATTCTCGCCGATCTTGCCGACCTCGAAGCGACCCTTGTTCAACGTGTACAACGTGTCGTTCACGGCGGAGTTGGTCATGGCGTTGGCCAAGGCCACCCGCGCGGTGTAGACGTCGAAGAACAAGTTCGAGGTGGCCAGCGCGATGTCCTCGCGGGCTTCGCGGTATTGCCGTTCGGCTACTTCGATCCGGGCCGGTTGCTCCCGCCGATCCCACTCGGCGACGTTAGGCCGGAAGATCGATTGCCGGAGGCCGAACGAGATCGGGGTGGATGACCACGTCTTGACCGCCTGGGCGCCGCTCACCGACAGCCGGGCCAGCGACGAGGTCACGAACAGGTCGCCGCCGATAACCGGAAGACGCTGGGACATCGTCGCGGTCAACGCGGAGCTGGTGAGGTTTTGGGGACGAAACAAGGTACTGCCGTCCGGCTGGATGACCTGAATGATCGAACGATTGTAGGCCGGGATGGTGCCCCCGATCGACAGCCTCGGCAGCAGGCGCGAATAGAAAGCCTTGTCACGATAGCGGGCGGCATCGTAGGTGGCCTTGGCTCCTTGGGCTTGGTAGCCTCGTTCCTGAGCCATTTTGATGGCCTCGGCCAGCTTGATGGGCTGTTGCGCGGCGGCCACCCCAGCGACAAGGAGACCGGCCAGACCGGCGGAGAACCTGATCAGCTTGGACATGGGCCTCATTCGTAGCGGAGACACACCACAGGATCCTGCTTGGCCGCCCGATAGGCGGGTACAATGCCGAACACGAGGCCGGTGGCAAAGGACACCCCAAACGCCACCAGGACGGACGGGTAGGAGACGATGGTGCGGATATCGGCCAGACGCTCGATCCCGCTGCTCAGAGCCAGCCCGACCAGAATCCCAACGACACCCCCCGCTACGCTGATCAACACCGCCTCACTCAGGAACTGGAACAGGATTTCGTTTTGGGTGGCTCCGACGGCACGGCGGACGCCGATTTCCCGAATCCGCTCCAGAATTGACGCCAGCATGATGTTCATGATCCCGATGCCGCCGACAATCAGCGAAATCGAGGCGATGGCGCCGAGCACGACATTGAAGATGGTTTTGGTCCGTTGCTCCTGCTTGAGGAGAAGCTCCGGCACGGCCACCTCGAAGTCGATGACCGAATTGTGGCGGCGAGCCAGCATCCGCTGGGCGATTTCCGCGATGACCGGGACCTGTCTCGAATCGGCCACCCGGAGAATGATCCGGTCGAGTTGATTGGTGTTGGTTCGCTCTTTTCGCCGCTCCTCGGGTTCGGTTTCCGCGGTGGGCGTGAAGTTCCCCGCCCGGGCCGCCGCCTCGATGTCCCGTTGGGTCAGCTGGGCCCGATTCCGAAACCGAATCAACATGGTGTGGACGGGCACGTAGACGTCCATGTTGGCATCACGAATCCCGAGCCGATCGGCGGTCGCGGTGCTGAACCGCCGGTCCGCCAGCACCCCGACGACCGTGACCCAGGTCTCCCCGACTTTGAGCGGCCGGCCGACGGGGTTCTCGGTGGTGAAGAACCGGGTCCGGACGCCCGAGC
Source organism: Gemmatimonadota bacterium (assembly GCA_043769075.1). Lineage (GTDB taxonomy): Bacteria > Gemmatimonadota > Gemmatimonadetes > Gemmatimonadales > GWC2-71-9 > SHZU01. The sequence goes on from JAYVJS010000299.1 coordinate 2,075, forward strand.
CGATGATCGCGACCGGCAAACCCCGTTCGACTTGGAGCGGGGTGAACCATTTGCCGCGGCTCAATTCGAGATTGGTGAGCCGGAAGTACGAGGTGTCGACCCCAACCAACTTGCCGGAGCGACGACGCCCCTCCCGAGTCAGCGAGGTATTGACCACGATCTCGGCGCTGGTGGTTTCGACGCCTGGAATGACCCGGGCCAGGGCCAGGGCATCGGCGTAGGTGAGGCCGGGCGAGAATTTCTTGACCTGCTTTTCCGGTTGCTCCTTGGCGAGCTCTTCTTTCTGTTCGACCAACGGCGTGATCATGACGTTGTTCGAGCCGAGGAGCCGCATTTGTTCGAGGATCTCCTGCTCAGCCCCCTTCCCGATGGCCAGCATCGCAATCACCGAGGCCACCCCGAACAGGATGCCGAGCGAGGTCAGGGCCGCCCGGAGTTTGTTGTGCTGCACTGCTTCGAGAGCGATCCGCACACTGAAGGCCGCCAGGGTGACGAATTGAGCCCGCCATCTCTTCAGATTCGCCCAATCGAGCCGCATGCTCAGGGCTTTTTCGGCGGGGCCGGCGCCGTCCCAAGCGGAACGACAGGCGCCGCGGTGTCCCCCCCCTCGGGTTTCGGTCTGGCGGTCGAGCCCGCCAGGCGCACGATGTTGAGCCGATCGCGATCAGCCGGCGGCGAGAGTAGCACCCGGTCGTCAACCGACAGTCCGGCGAGGACCACCGCTTCGTCGTCGTTCAGGGATCCAGTGGCGATTTCCTGTTTGGTGACCCGGCTGCCGGTCTGTTTGAAGACAAAGGGAACGCCGGCTTCGCTGTTGACCGCTTCGAGGGGGACGAACAGGGCACTGTCAACCTTGAGGGTTTCAATCGCGTTCGCCGTGGTCATCCCGGGCCTGAGGGTCGTGTCGGCTTGGGAGACCTCGATCTTCACTTCGAACACCTTCGCGTCGTTGTTCGGTCGTTGTTCGCCGACGTTCGCGACGCTGGTCACGGTCCCAGACAGTTTCTTGGTGGGGTCGGAGTCGAGAGTGATGAAGGCCGGCTGGCCGACCGCGATCTTGCGGACGTCGATTTCATTGACGTAAGTGACCGATTCCATCTTGGTGAGGTCAGGCAAGGTGGCCACCCCGGGGTCCCAGGCCGACACTTGGGAGCCGGCGGTCCGCTTCTTTCCGTTCCATTCCTTCACGTAGATCACCATACCCGGCGCAGGGGCCCGGATCGTAAACCCCGCCATGACCTGCTGAACCACGGCCAGAAGGTTCCGTTGCCGCCCGAGATCGGCGCCGACTTCCCGCATCTTGGCCTGGGCTTGCTCGGTCTTGGTCTGGTAGTCGAGCTTGGCCTGGGCCAACGCCCGCTCGGCCTTTTCGTAGTCGATTTCGGCCTGCCGTTTGACGGTCGGGGCTTCGTAGACCGCTTGCTCTTTGGCCAGCCGTTTTTCTTCGAGCCCGAGTTCCATCGTCTTCATCTCTTCGCGGGCCTTGGAGAGGTTGAGGGTCGAGTCGAGCCGGGCCTGCTCGTGCACCGCCTCTGCCTTCTGCAGGGCCAGGGTCACCTCGGCCATCTTGTTGGCCAGGGTCGATCGGTCGAGATCGGCGACCACGTCGCCGGCTTTGACGACGGTTCCTTCCGGGACGATCGAGGCGATCTTCATCTGGTAGGCCTCGGCCTGCTGGGCGTTCTCGGGGACGCCGATCTGGACGAACTTGAGGGCCCGGAGCTCGCCCGAGGTGGTGACCGTCACCCGGAAGTCGCCCCGTTTGACCCGGGCAATGACCGGCGAGTCGCCGCTGGTCTTGTCGCGAGCTAAGAGCCAGGCGCCGGGCACGACAATGACGGCCGCCAGAGCGGCGAGGAGCGCCCCACGGGTTCGGAGTAGTCGCATTTGGTGCCCTTGGGATCGAAGGCCGTTTTGTCAGGGTGGATCTGAGTTGGACGCGTGGAACCACCGGATGGTTTCAGGGCGAGGTGGCCACGTTCCGGAGTGAAACCAGGCTTCTAACGCGGCTCGCGAACCAGGGCTATTCTTGTGATGTGCTTGGACTCATCCCGGTTTTCACGATCCTCCTCCAAACCGCCGAGCGCGGGGCACCCCTCAGTATCACCAGTCCTGATCGGCTGGTTTGGCGGTCGAAGGACGCCTTCCTTTGGGTGAACCACGTCCTCGAACGGCCGGACGGGAGCGTGGTGGTCGCCGAACCCGGCGAGCCGGCGGTCAAGTTGCTCTCGCCCACGGGCGTCACGATTCGGACCGTCGGCCGGAAGGGGGCCGGCCCTGGAGAATACCAGACGCCGATTCGGCTCTCACACTGGTCGAACGGCCGAACGTTGGTTGCCGACCAAGGCCTCCGGCGGCTGCTGATTCTCGATTCCACTTTGTCGGCCGCACAGGTGTTGTCGCTTCCGGCAAGCCTGTCGGGCGGTTTCGGCTACCTCCGAGGAACCGACCCCGAGGGTCGGATCCTGGTTCAAAACCAAGCCTGGGCTCCGGACCCGCGGGCTTTGACGAAGGGGGTCTATGTCGCCCGTTGGAGCCCAACTTCGAACCGGGTTGATACCGTTTCGGCGCTGCTCCCTCCTGCGTACCGGACCAGCCGGTCAGGTAAGAAACAACAACAACAGGGGGTCCCATTCGCGCCTCGGGACGAGTGGGCAGTGGGCCCCGACGGCGCCATCGCGATTCTTCGCATCGTCGACCAGAAACTCGAATGGCATGTGGCCAGCCGGCCGGTGATTGTCGGGCCCCGGTTGCCGGGTCCGTCGGTGCGGGTCACCGACCAAGACAAGAAGGACAACGAACCAAACGGCCCCCCATTCCAGCTCGAGTACCCGACCACCAAGCCCCCCTTTGTTGCGGAGGGCGTGCTGGTCGGTTCAGGGCCCGAGGCCTGGATCGAACTCGAACGACCCCGCGGTGCAGCGCGAACTTATCTGGTCGTCGATCGCCGCGGCGAGCCGATTCGCACCGTATCGGTCGGCCCTCGTCGTTGGATCGCGGCGATCGGCCGGTCACTCGTCTATGTCATCTGGAAAGACGACGACGACGAGACATGGGTCGAAGCGTACCGCCGCTAGCGCCTGGCGCCCCGTCGACGACCGGGCTGATATGTTCGTCCATTTTTCGGTGAGACCTCATGGCCAAGACTGAATCCGAACTGACAATCCGCGGCTTGATTCTCGGCGCCCTCATCGCCGCAGTATTCACCGCCGCCAATGTGTACCTCGGCCTCCGGGTCGGCCTGACGATCGCGTCGTCGATCCCGGCTGCGGTCATCTCGATGGGCGTGCTGCGGGCCCTCCGCACCGGTACGATCAAAGAGAACAACATCGTCCAGACCGTGGCCTCGGCGGGCGGTACGCTATCGGCGATCATCTTCGTCCTACCCGGTCTGATCATGATCGGATGGTGGCGGGGCTTCCCTTTCATCGTCACGTTCCTGATTTGCGCCCTTGGCGGCATCCTGGGGGTGTTGTTCTCGATCCCACTGCGGCGGGCGTTGGTGGTCAACACCACCCTCCCCTACCCCGAAGGGGTGGCGGCCGCCGAGGTTTTGAAGGTCGGCGCCACCGGAGACGAAGCGTCGCCCAATGCGATCGAACGGAAGCGGGGCCCGCTGATCGTGCTGGTGGGGGCGTTGGTCGCGGCCGGGGCGCAGATCGTGAGTGCGACCGGCGTCGCGGCGGCCAATTTGGTGCAGTTCTTTCGGGTTGGGAGCGGCGCGACCGGAATCAACCTCGGATTTTCGCTGGCACTGTTAGGCGCCGGACACCTAGTGGGGCTCTCGGTCGGGATGGCGATGCTCACCGGCCTGATCATCGCCTGGGGCGTGGCCACACCCCTTTTGAGTGCGGGCATGGCCGGATCGGCGGCGGAAGTGGCCCAAACGGTCTGGCGGACCCAGGTTCGGTTTATCGGCGCCGGCACGATCGGGATTGCCGCCATCTGGAGCTTGGTACGACTGGTTCGCCCCGTGATGAGCGGGATCATCGCAACGGCGCGAGCGGGTTCGGCGGCGAAGACGGGTGCCGCCGATGACCGTGACCTTCCCCTCAGCTTGATCGGCGGGTTGAGTGTCGGGTGTCTTATTCTGATCGGCTGGCTCTTCGCAGACTTCATCGGGACTGGTCCCTTAAGTCCGCTTAAGTGGCCGCTGGTGTTGACCGGGGTGCTCTTTACGCTGCTCATGGGCGCCTTCGTCGCGACCGTGGCGGGCTATATGGCGGGGTTGATCGGGGCATCAAACAGCCCGGTGTCGGGGATCGGAATCCTCGCGACCGTGGCCGCGGCCCTCCTGCTTTCCGTGTTCATTCAGCCGGTTCTGGGGAGCGGGTCAACGAACTCGCTGGTGGCCTTTGCGCTGTTTGCGGTGGCCATCGTGTTCTCGATTGCGACGATCTCGAACGACAACCTCCAAGATCTCAAGACCGGCCAGTGGTTGGCGCCACCCCGTGGCGGCAGCAAGTCGCTTTGATCGTCGGGGTCATTGCCGGCTCGCTCGTAATTCCGCCGATCCTCGACCTGCTCAACCAAGCCTACGGCTTCCCCGGTGATCCGAATCGGTCGGCCATCGCGGCCAACCCGCTCCCAGCCCCGCAGGCTGCCTTGATCTCCACCTTGGCCCGCGGAGTACTCAACTCCGAGCTCGACTGGAATCTGATCGGCATCGGTGCGCTGGTGGGCATTGCCGCTATCGTAGTGGATGAGCTGCTCGGGTTCTTTAAGCTGCTGCGGTTGTCACCCCTGGCCATCGGAATCGGAATCTACCTGCCGATGGACGCGACTCAGCCCGTAGTCCTGGGCGCCGTGATCGGCTGGTTGTACAATCGAGCGATGACCAAACGGCCTAACGCCGAGATGGCGGAACGGTTCGGGGTGCTACTGGCGTCTGGGTTGATCGTGGGCGAGAGCTTGCTCGGGGTGATGAACGCGGGCCTGATCGTGGCGACCAACAATCCGGCGCCGCTGGGGCTGGTGGGCGCTGAGTTCGCGGGAGCTGCTCGGTGGGCTGGGGCCGCCTTGTTCGCGGTGACGATCGCGGGATGTTACGCGTGGGTTTCGCGCCAATCGGAGGTCGGCCTTTCCGGCCGGGATAGCTAGAGCCACTTTTGCCCACTCTTCGACCCGAGGCACTATGAACCGATTCATCGTCGTTGCGCTCACCGTGGTTGCGCCGGTCGCCTCGCCGGCCCAGGAGGCCCCGCAAGCCCAGAAGGAAACGGCCGAGGAGTTCGAGGCGAAACTCGGCTACCAAACCGGCACCGTATCGATCAAGAATGGGTTAGCGACGATTCGTCTGCCGAACACCTTCCGGTTTATCGGACCAGAGGGCAGTAGGCGGCTTCTCACCGAAGCCTGGGGCAACCCGAAGGAGACGGCCGAAGGGGTCTTGGGCATGTTGATCCCGTCAGGGGTGAGTCCGATGAGCGACGAAGGTTGGGGCATCATCATCACCTACGATGAAGACGGCTACGTCGAGGACAAGGGGGCAGCGACGATCAACTACGACAAGCTCCTGAAGCAACTGCAAGACGAGACTCGAGAGGCCAACCCGGAACGCGAGAAACAGGGGTTTGCGCCGATCTCGGTGATCGGCTGGGCCGAGCCACCGTCGTATGACTCGGTGGCCCACAAGCTGTTCTGGGCCAAGGAGCTCGCGTTCGGCGAAGATTCGTCCCACACCCTGAACTACAACATTCGCATCCTGGGCCGGCGCGGCGTACTCGTGTTGAACGCCGTTGCCGGCATCCATCAGCTGAGCGCCGTGCATAACGAGGCCCGGTCGGTGCTGGCGGCGGTCGAATTCAACGAAGGGCATCAATACTCAGACTATTTGCCCGGCAAGGACAAGGCTGCGACCTACGGGATCGTGGGGTTGATCGCCGGCGCGGCCGCGGCCAAGGCTGGGTTCTTCAAAGTGCTGTGGGTCGCGATCTTGGGGCTCAAGAAGGTGATCCTCGTCGGCTTAGTGGCAGCCGGCGCGGCGATGAAGCGGTTCTTTGGCAACAAGAAGGCGCCGGAGGAACCGTCGGCTTCTTCGTCAACCTAGCGCCCTCCTTAAGCCGGCAGACCTCACGGTCTTGCTCGGCCCAGCCGCCGAATCGAAAGCCACCGGGGCTGGGTGCGTCTGGACCAGCGGTTCCAAGAAACTCGCCGCCTTGTTCTACAAAGCGACGGGGCCGGCTGCGGCCATGGCCTACGAAGGGGCTCGCAAGAACGCCCGGGGAACCATCGCCGACGAACCGAGCATCGGCGAGAAGGCGTTTTCCGTTCTGACCTCGTTCGGTGCGGCGGTCGTCATGCTGAAACAAGGCCGGATGCTCCAGCTCCAGTACTACACTGACGGCGGCGGCACCGCCAAAGACCTGGAGGCTTTCCGCCCGGTGGCGAAGAAATGGCCTCCATCGCGACGGAGGCCGCGGGCTAGAATCGTCGAGTCCAGCTGACCCCAAGTGAGGGCAGAATCGAGAACCAGGTCTCGGGGTCACGCTGAAGGAAATAGGTGCCGGCGGCATCCCGGAGCCGATAGACGTCATACCCAAGCACGTTC
>JAYVJS010000300.1:0-13784 GCA_043769075.1 Gemmatimonadota bacterium
TCGTCTCAAGACGCTGATGCGGGAGCTCAACCTCCACACCGTCTGTGAAGAGGCTCGTTGCCCAAACATCGGGGAGTGTTGGGAGCATCAGGCGGCCACCTTCATGATCTTGGGGGACGTTTGCACCAGGAACTGTGCCTACTGCGCTGTGTCCCACGGAACCCCGCTGCCGTTCGATCCGATCGAACCGATTCGCCTGGCCGAAGCGGTGGCCCAGATGGGGTTGCAGCACGTCGTGATCACCTCGGTCGATCGGGACGACCTCGAGAACGGCGGCGCCGAGGCGTTTGCCGGCTGTATCACCGAAATTCGGAAGCGGCTGCCGGATAGTTCGGTCGAGGTCCTCATTCCGGACTTCAAAGGGTCCGAGCGGGCCCTCCAAATCGTGATGGACGCCCGGCCCGACATCTTGAATCACAATCTTGAGACGATCGACCGGCTCTATCGCTTGGCGCGGCCCGGGGGCCGCTATCAGCGGGCTCTCGATCTGTTGGCGAACGCTCGGCGGATGGTGCCCGGTGGCCTCACCAAGTCGGGCATCATCCTCGGGATGGGCGAGGAATGGGACGAGCTCCTGGTGGCGATGCGCGACCTCCGTCGGTCGGACGTCAGCATTCTGACCCTCGGGCAATATCTCAGGCCCTCGGAGAGTCATTTACCGATCGCCCGTTACTATACGCCCGAGGAATTTGCCGAGTTGAAGACCATTGGCCTCGCAATGGGCTTCGATCATGTCGAATCGAGCCCGCTGACCCGGTCGAGCTACCACGCGTGGGAACAAGTGGATCACGCCAAAGCCACCAGAGGATTGTCATGACCACCACGGCACCCGGCGGGAAGACCCGCGCGGTGGACGCGGCCACCAAGGCATTGCACCGCAGCTATCTCCGTCAAATGCTCCTGATCCGCCGATTCGAAGAGAAGACCGGCGAAGCCTACTCGTTAGGCAAGATCGGCGGTTTCTGCCATCTCTACATCGGCCAGGAAGCGGTGGCGGTCGGGGTCATGGCGGCGCTCCGGCCGGACGATCATGTCATCAGCGCCTACCGAGAGCACGGCCACGCTTTGGCCCGCGGCCTGACCCCGCGGGGGGTGATGGCGGAACTCTACGGCAAAGCCACGGGCGTCTCAGGAGGCAAAGGCGGCTCGATGCACTTGTTCGATGCAGCCCACGGCTTTCTGGGCGGCCACGGGATCGTGGGCAGCCACATTCCCCTCGCCGCCGGGGTGGCCTTTGCCCACAAGTATCGGGGCGGCGACCAGCTCTGCGTCTGTTTCTTCGGTGAGGCGGCGGCGAATATCGGGGCCTTCCACGAAACGCTCAACATGGCCTCACTCTGGGGTTTGCCGGCGGTGTTCATCGTCGAAAACAACGGCTACGGCATGGGCACCGCCGTGGCGCGGGCGGCCGCGGTGACCAACCTGGCGACCAGGGGTGCCGCATATGCGATGGCCACCGAGCAGGTCGACGGACAAAACGTCCTGACGATGCGAGAGGCGATGGATCGCGCGGTGGCCCGGGCCCGGACCGAATCGAAGCCGACCTTCCTCGAGGTCAAGACCTACCGGTACGTCGGCCACTCCATGTCGGACGCGCCCCACGGCACCTACCGGTCCAAGGAAGAAGTCGACGAATACCGGGCCCGCGATCCGCTCACGATACTCACCACCCTGATGCGCGCCGGCGGCTACTGGAGCGACACCGACCAGCAGGCTCTCGAGACCGAAATCCAGGTCGAAGTCGAAGATGCCGTCAAGTTTGCCGAGGACTCGCCTGACCCGGAGCCTTCGAAACTGTTCGAGGATGTCTACGCGCCGGAGACGAACTAAGATGGCCACGATGACCTACCGCGACGCGCTCAACCAGGCGCTCCGCGAGGAATTGGCCCGCGACGAGCGGGTGTTCCTGATGGGCGAAGAGGTGGCCGAGTACGACGGGGCCTACAAAGTGAGCCGGGGCTTGCTGAAAGAGTTCGGCCCCAAGCGGATCGTTGACACCCCGATCGCGGAGCTCGGGTTCTCCGGCATCGGCGTTGGGGCGGCCATGGTCGGACTCCGTCCAGTCATCGAGATGATGACCTGGAATTTTGCCCTCTTGGCCATTGACCAGATCGTCAACTCCGCCGCCAAGATGCGGTATATGTCCGGCGGTCAGGTCGGAGTACCGATCGTCTTTCGCGGCCCCGGCGGCTCGGCCCTTCAATTGGGCGCCCAGCACTCGCAGTCGTTCGAGAGTTGGTACGCGCATATCCCGGGTCTCAAGGTCGTCGCGCCGGCCACCGCGGCCGATGCGAAGGGCCTTCTCAAAGCCTCGATCCGCGACGACAACCCGGTCATCTTCATCGAAGGCGAGATGCTGTACAATCAAAAGGGCGACGTCCCCGACGGGGACCACATTGTCCCGATCGGCAAGGCCGACGTGAAGCGAGCCGGCAAAGACGTCACCATCATTTGCCATTCCAAAACCGTCGGGCCGGCCCTCAAGGCGGCTGACGCGCTGGCCGCCGAGGGGATCGACGCCGAGGTGGTTGATCTCCGGACGATTCGGCCGCTCGACACCGAGACGATCCTGGCTTCGGTCACGAAAACCAACCGGTGTGTCGTGGCCGAAGAAGGCTGGTACTTTGCCGGGGTCGGCGCCCAGGTGGTCGACACGATTCAGCGCGAAGCGTTTGATTCCCTCGATGCGCCGGTGTGGCGGGTTACCGGGGCCGATGTTCCGATGCCCTACAACAAGCTACTCGAGCGGGCCTCCAAGGTGGACGCGCAGAAGATCCAGGATGCCGCCAAGAAAGTGCTCTACCGCTAATGGCCACTAAAGTCGTGATGGAAGCGCTCTCCCCGACCATGGAAGAAGGCCGTCTGGTCGAGTGGAAGAAGCAAGCCGGCGATCTGGTCAAGGTCGGCGACGTCTTGGCGGAGGTCGAGACCGACAAGGCCGTCATGGAATTGGTGGCCCGGGCCGGGGGCACCTTGCTGCAACAGACGGTGGTGGCTGGGACTACGGTCCCAGTCTCCCAGTTGGTGGGCTGGATCGGCCAGCCAGGCGAAACATTGGATGGGGCGCCGGCCGCACCCGCCAAAGGGCCGGCCCCCGGGACTGCTCTACTGGCGACACCGTCGGCCGCAGCGGCACCACCCGCGGCACGTCCGGCAGCGCCCCCGGCCCCAGTCGCCTCTGGCCGAGTCAAGGCCTCGCCGCTGGCTCGAAAGATGGCGGCTGATAAGGGCGTCGACTTGAGCCGAGTTGCCGGCTCCGGGCCGGAAGGCCGAGTGATCGGCCGCGATGTCGAGGGCGCTTCGGCCACGCCGCCGCCGCGCCGGACGATGGCCAAGAAATCGGGGCCGCCCTTTACCGATGTACCGCTCACCATGATCCGGAAGACGATCGCCAAGCGACTGTCTCAGTCAATTGGGCCGATCCCGACCTTCTATCTCACCACCGAGATCGACATGGAGCGGGCGGCCGACCTCCGGGAACAGTTCAAAACACTGTACGGCGATGCCGTCAAGATCTCGTTTAACGATCTGGTCGTCAAAGCCGTGGGCCTGGCCCTCGCCAAACACCCTGCCTGCAATGCGTGGTGGCAGGACGACAAGATCCGGTACTGGAACGAAGTCCACATCGGCATGGCGGTGGCCGTCGAGGACGGACTGATCACGCCCGTCATCCGAAACGCCGATCTCAAGTCGCTCCGCGAGATCGGGGCGGAAGCCCGCGAACTCGCGGGGCGGGCCCGCGACCGTAAGCTCAAGCCCGAGGAGTACACCGGCTCGACCTTTTCGATCTCGAACCTCGGGATGTTCGACATCGAGCACTTTACCGCCGTCATCAATCCGCCCGAAGCCGGGATTCTCGCGATCGGTTCGATTGCCCAGGTGGCGGCCGTGGTCAACGGAATGGTGGTGCCGCGCCGCCGGATGCGGGTCACCATGTCGTGCGACCATCGAGTCATCGACGGCGCGACCGGCGCTGAGTTCCTGAAGACCTTGAAGCAGCTGCTCGAGAACCCGGCCGGCCTGCAATCCTAACCTTTAACGTGAACTAAATGTCTACCTACGATCTGATCATCCTCGGCGGCGGCCCCGCCGGATACGTGTGCGCCATCCGTGCCGCGCAGCTCGGCCTCACCGTCGCGGTCGTCGAGAAGGAAAAGCTCGGCGGTGTCTGCGTCAACATCGGCTGCATCCCGACCAAAGCGCTGCTCCATAGCGCCTACGTGGCCAACGTCATTGCGCATGACGCCAAGGGACTCGGCGTCGAAATCGGGTCGGTCAAGCTCGACTACGGCGTGGCGATGAAACGGTCCCGCCAAGTGTCCGACCAGAATTCCCGCGGGGTCGAGTTCTTGATGAAGAAGAACAAGGTCACCGTCATCAAAGGCACTGGGACGCTGGTGGCCGGCAAAAAGGTCAAGGTCGGCGACGATACTCACGTCGCCACCAAGGCCGTCGTGATCGCCACCGGCTCGCGGGTCAAGGGCATTCCGCAGATCGGGCTCGAAATCAACAAGACCACGGTCATCAGCTCCGATGAAGCCCTGTTTCTCGACAAGGCGCCGGCGTCGATCGCCATCGTCGGGGCCGGAGCCGTCGGCTGCGAGTTTGCCGACATCTTCAACGCGTTCGGGTCGAAGATCACCTTGATCGAAGCGATGCCTCGGATCATTCCGATCGAGGACGCCGAGTCGTCGGACGCATTGGCCAAGAGCTACAAGAAGCGGGGCATTGCCGTGATGGCGGGCGCCAAGGTCCTGAAGGCCACCGTCGGCGCCACAGACGTAACGTTAGAACTCGACGTGGCCGGCAAGGCCGAGAAAGTCGTGGCCGAGAAGGTCCTGATGGCGGCGGGCCGGGCGGTCAATACCGAGAACATGGGATTCAAGGAGGCCGGGGTCCAACTGACCGATCGCGGCTTCGTCAAAGTCACCCTCGCCACCCTCGAAACGACCGCCGCCGGGGTGTACTGCATCGGCGACGTGGCCGGGCCGCCGATGCTGGCGCACAAGGGGAGCCGCGAGGGGGTGTTCGTCGCGGAGTTGATCGCCGGTCATAAACCGCATGCCATCAAGTACGACAACGTGCCGAGCGTGACCTATTGTCACCCCGAGGTCGCCAGCATCGGCCTGACCGAAGATCAGTGCAAAGACCAGAAGCTCGACTATCAGGTCGGGCGGTTCCCCTTCAGCGCCAACGGCCGGGCTCGGGCCACCAACGACACCGAAGGCTTCGTCAAGATCATCCGGGGCAAGAAGTACGGCGAGATTCTCGGCGCCCACATCGTGGGCGGCCATGCCTCGGAAATGATTCACGAACTGGCCGTGGCCCGCGAGAACGAATACACCGTCGAGGAAGTCGACTTGGCGATCCACGCCCACCCGACGCTGTCGGAGGCCATTGCGGAAGCCGCGCTCGACTCGATGGGCCGTGTCATCCACACCTAACACCGAGGGCGACTTCGTCGGCCTCGCGTTCGGCGCCCTGACGTTCTCGGCGGCGTTAGGCTTGGCGTTGAACGCCGCGGTCGGGTTTGCGATCCGGACCCTTCAGACGGCAGGCCAGGCCTCCCAGCGCTTGGAGCTCGGCGCACCGACCGCGGTGATCTTGTTTGCCGGAACGTTGTCGGCCTGCTTCGCGTCAGCCGTGGCCACCTGGAGGCTCCTGGCCCCGGTCCGCAACACGTTTCGGCAGGGGATGCTCGCGATGGTGAGTTTCTTCGCGAGCTTCGTCCTGTCGGTCGCGACGATGCCGGTCGATCGGGCCTTCGGGCGGGTCGGGCTGGCGGTCCTGTTTCTCGGGGCATTGGCCGTCACCGTACTACTCGGCCGCAAAATCAGCCGCTCGTACCCCTCGACGTGACCACGTCGAGGTCGATTCGCGTCATCGACCTTGGCCGCCGGCCCTACGACGACATCCTCACCCTCCAGCGCCGGCTCTGCCGGGAACGGGTTGATGGACTCCGGCACGAGGATCTCCTCCTCCTCGTCGAGCACGATCCCGTCATCACCCTTGGTCGCGGTACCAAGCCCACCAGTCTGCCGATTTCAACCGCCGAGCTGGCCAGGCGCGGTCTTGAGGTCTTCGAGGTCGAGCGCGGCGGTGATGTGACGCTCCACGCGCCGGGACAGTTGGTCGGATATCCGATTTTTCACCTCCAAGATCACCGGCCGGACCTTCATTGGTATCTCCGCCAACTCGAAGAGGTGCTGATCCGAGCGTCGGGGGCCCTGGGGATTTCAGCCGAGCGGAACACCGGGTTGACAGGGGTGTGGACCGGGGGCCGGAAGATTGCCAGCATCGGGATTCACGTAAAGCAGTGGGTCACCATTCACGGGTTCGCGCTCAACGTTACCACGGCGCTCGACCTGTTCGACCTGATCGTCCCGTGCGGGATCCAGGGCGTCACGATGACCAGCGTGGCTCGGGAAATCGGCGACCGTGACGGGCTCGGCGCCGAGATGCGAGCGGCGGTGGTCACGGCGTTTGGGACGGTCTTCGATCGGGCGGTCACGTCCGGGTCGGAAGGGGATCTTGCCCCGGCCGGCCAATCGACCGGCGAGGAGCGCTAAGTGGGTGACGGGGTTCAAGTTGCCGGGCAAAAGCCGGCCTGGTGGAGGCCACGCAGCTAGCGCAGGTATTATCTTCCGCCTCATGGTGGAGCCGCAGGACGTCACCCAGCTGAACGCCGTCGCCGACGACCGAGTCCGCGACATTCTCAAAGCCGCCGCAAGCTGGGGCAAAGAGGCGCCGCGCCCCCTAACGGCCGCGATCCGGGCGGTCTGCGTTCGGCTGGCAGAAATGGTGGCCGATCAGCGACACTACTTGGCCCCCCTTCCCGAACCCCAAGAATCAGCCCGGAGCACGATGCTCGGACTCCTCGCCGAGCGGCTCCGGACCGAACCAGTGACCACCGGCATCGAAACGCTGCTGGCGGAACTCAGCGAACTCGAACTCCGTGCCACGGCATCGTGGTCGTTGGTAGCCGGCGCGCAGAGCGAATGGATCGCGACGGCGATTCAATTCCTCGACAAGCAAGCGGCCGCTCTCCCCCCTGGAGAGCGGCCTGATGACTACTGGGCTGATGATGTCGTGGCCGGGATCATCGTCTCAATCAGGGCTCTCATCGGGGTCGATGAGTTGCAGGCCCGGACCGAGGCGCGCTACTCCGGCAGTCACAAGCGAATCGTGCCGGAGACGCCGCCGGCGCCCTGATTACGGCGCCGTTTCGGCCAGCATTTCGTAAAACCGCCCGAACACCGCGATCCCTTCCCAGAGTTGTTGCAAGTCGAGCTTCTCGTTTGGCGAGTGGAGTCCGTCATCGGGCAAGCCAATGCCCGTCAGGATGACCGGAGCCCCCGCCTTGGCGAACTGCGTCACCACCGGAATCGATCCCCCGGACCGCACTGGCACCGTGCCGCGGCCGACCACCTCGGCAAAGGCCGCGTCGAGCGTCTTGAAGGCGGGATGATCGACGTCGACCTCGACCGGATCGCCGCCATGGAGGATCCGGACTTCGACTTCGGCCCATTCGGGGGCCAGTTTGGCGACCGCCTTGGTCAGCCACTTGGCCACCTTCTCGAACGAGAGGCCGGGTACCAGCCGGAGACTGACCTTGGCCATCGCGGCGGCGGGGATGACGGTCTTGGCCCCCTCGCCGGTGAAGCCACCTCGGATCCCGTGGATTTCGAATGTCGGCAGGGCCCAGATTCGCTCGAGCACCGAAGCTTTCTGGACTCCCGTCAGGGCCTTGCCGGTCACTTCTTCAGTCAGGAATTTGGCTTCGTCGAACGGCAGCTGCTTCCAGACCTTGAGTTCGTGTTTGGATGGCGGCTTGACCGATTTGTACAGTTTCGGAATGTTGATTTTGCCTGACGGGCCTTTGAGGTCAGACAGCAGCCGGGCCAACGTCTCCATGGCGTTAGGCGCCGCCCCGCCGTAGCTGCCCGAATGGAGATCGCGTTGGGTGGTCCGGACGTGGATTTCGGCGTAGCAGAGGCCCCGCAGTGCGGTATAGACGGCCGGCCACCCGACTTCGAAGTAGGACATGTCACAAATCAAGACCGCATCGGCCTTGGCACGATCCGGCTCGGCGGCCAGGAGGTCGTTGATGACGTGGCCGCCGTTTTCCTCCTCGCCCTCGATCAGAAACCGAATATTGATCGGGGGTTTGCCGCCCTTGAGCACCGCCTCGTAGGCCTTCATCAGGCAATACACCTGGCCCTTGTCGTCGGCGGCGCCCCGGGCATAGATCCGCCCCTCGCGGACCGTCGGCTCGAACGGGGGCGATTTCCATTCATGGATCGGATCGACCGGTTGGACGTCGTAGTGGCCATACACCAACAGCGTGGGAGCCCCGGGCACCTTGGGTCCCTCGGCCCAGACCACCGGGTGCCCGTCGCCGTCTAGGAGTTGGACGACCGGGCAGCCCAAGCGTTTGAATTGATCGACCAGCCAGCCGGCAGCCCGGCGGCAATCAGGAGCGTGGTTCGGAAGGGCACTGATGCTCGGGATCGAGAGAAATTCGACCAGTTCCTTGAGCATCCGTTCGCGTTCGCGGGCAACAAAGTTGGAGTCCATTCCGTGATACTAGCATTCCGTCTCCGGTTTCGCCACCTAGCCGTTACAGAGATCCAAGCCAACCTCAGGAGACAAAACGGATTCAAGTCGCCGACGGCCAACCAGGTCCGTCGATGACTCATCTGCATTGGTACCACTGGTTAGGGGCGTTCGGTTGGCGGCCAGGGTCCCGGGCCCGGCAGTGGCGGCCACTCGCCACCCGTCGCTTCGGCTGCGAGCAAGGCCTCAGCACAGTCATACCGATAGATCACCGGGGCTTGGTTTTGGAACAGCCCGCCGGTGTCGGCGGTCGGGCCGTAGGTCGAATAGAGCGGCCGGTCGAGGAGGCGGAGATACACGGTGAGTTGGGCCCGGTGGTGGGCCGAATGGACCAGTCGCCGGGTGAGGACCCAGGCCCGGGTCCTCGGGACGTCGAAAAACCTCGTCGCCTGCCCGAACCAGTCGGGCTCTTTCGAGTCGAGGGCCACCCGGCGTAACCGAGAGACCTCTTCGTAGTGGCGGAGAAACGAGATCCGGTCCTCGGTAGCCGGCAATTCGGGCTTGCCGACATCGATCCCGAGCATCCGAACCAACCACCCGTGCTCGGAGACGCACTGGTGCACCATATGCTCTAATGGCGTCCGGGCTAGTGGCGCGGGCCGGAACCCCAGCTCGTCGTCCCGAAATTCGGCCCAGACCGAAAGGGTCTTGAGTCGTTCGGTTTCGTAGCTGTCGGCAAAGAAGCTAAATGGATGCGGCATGGTGACCTCTAGAGTATTTTACAACCCATGCACCCTAATGAACATGCCGGCCACAATCCCGACTTCCTGTGGCGGAATCCGGACCCCAAGCCGAGCTATGATGTCATCATCGTCGGCGGGGGGCTGCACGGGCTTTCAACCGCCTATTACCTGGCCCGGAACCACGGGATCACCAACGTCGCAGTAGTGGAGCGGGCGTGGCTCGGCAACGGCAACGCGGTCCGGAACACGACGGTGGTCCGGTCCAACTACCTCCGGGACGAAAGCGCCGCCCTGTATGAGCACTGCCTCAAACTCTGGGAAACGTGGGCCGAAGAGCTCGATTATGACGTGTTGTTCGACCAGCGAGGCGTCCTTAATCTTTGCCACGGCCAAGCGAATCTCCACTCGGGACAGCGGAACACGTTCGCAAACCTCCTGAACGGCATCGATGCCGAGATGCTCGACGCCCAATCGGTGAAGGAGTTTTGTCCGATCGTCAATATCTCGCCTGATGTTCGATACCCGGTCATTGGCGGCACCCTCCAACGCCGGGGCGGCATTGCCCGTCATGATGCGGTGGTCTTTGCCTTGGCTCGGGCCGCCAATCGGCTCGGCGTCGACCTGATTCAGAATTGCGAAGTGACTGGTTTCGAAAAGGCCGGCGACCGGGTTACCGGCGTCATCACCACCCGAGGCCGGATTGGGGCGAATCGGATCGGCCTGGTTGGAGCCGGTCGGTCGCCGCTGTTAGCCACGATGGCGGGATTCGACCTTCCGATTCAAAGCTCGCCGCTCCAGGCGCTGGTGTCCGACATCGTCGAGCAGGTCCTCAACTGTGTGGTGATGTCCGGCACCGTGCACGTGTACGTCAGTCAGGCCCACAAAGGCGAGTTGGTCATGGGTGCAGGCCGCGACCCCTATACCTCTTACTCCCAACGCGGCTCGTTTCATGTCATCGAGGACCAGATGGCGGCCGCCCTGGAGTTGTTTCCGATCTTCAGCCGGATCCATATGCTTCGGACCTGGGCCGGGATCGTTGATGTCGCACCCGACGCCTCACCGATTCTCGGCCTCACACCGATCCGTGACCTGTTCATCAATTGCGGCTGGGGCACCGGCGGGTTCAAGGCCACGCCCGGGTCCGGCTGGGTGTTTGCGGACACTATCGCCAACGGTACGCCGCACCCGCTGGCGGTGCCGTTTTCATTGACCCGGTTCGAAACCGGGGCCCTGATCGACGAGCACGGCGCGGCCGCCGTGGCTCACTAGGAATCCGGCCATGCTTCTGATTCGTTGCCCCTGGTGCGGTCCTCGTGAGGAGAAGGAATTCCATTACGGGGGCGAGGCCCACCTGCACTATCCGGGTTCCGAAGCCGACGACGCCGCGTGGGCCCGGTTTCTCTTCTATCGCAACAACCCGGCGGGAGCTTTTGCCGAACGGTGGACCCACGTCGCCGGGTGCCGGCGTTGGTTTCATGTCGTGCGCGACACGATGACGAGCGACATCCGAGGGTCGTACCTCACGACCGAACGGCCGGAGGACGCTCGGTGAAACGGCTTCCAACCGGCGGCCTGATCGACCGAACCCGGGTCTTTTCGTTTTCCTGGAACGGTCAAACCCTGGCGGGGCACCCGGGTGACACCTTGGCCTCCGCACTCCTGGCCAACGGCATTGCGGTCGTGGGGTCGAGCGTTTCGCTGCAGCGCCCGCGCGGCGTAATGAGCGCGGGCACCGAAGAGGCGCATGCGTTTGCGCAAATCGGCGATGGTGGCGCCACGGAACCCTTGGCTCGCGCCACCACGGTTGAGCTGTTCGACGGGCTGGTGGCCCGTGGGTTGTCCACCAAGGGCATCATCCAAGAAGATCCCGATCCGAGCCGGCCCGACCGGCGAACCGGGCATTGCGATGTGTTGGTCATCGGCGGCGGTCCGGCCGGACTCGCCGCAGCGGCCGTCGCGGCCGAAGCGGGGGCCCGGGTCATCCTCGCCGACCAGCGTGCCGAACTTGGCGGAGCCATCCAGGGCGATCGCGAGTTGATCGACGGCCAACCGGCCTCGAGCTGGATCGCGGCGACCGAAGCGGTCCTTCGAGCCAATCCCGAGGTCCAAATCCTCCGGCGAACAACGGCGGTGGTCGCACTCGATCAGAACGGAATGATTCTGGTGGAACGCCGGGACGACCGGAGGCTTTGGCAGGTGCGCGCCAAGCAGATCGTTCTGGCCACCGGTGCCCTGGAACGGCCAATCGTGTTTCAAGACAATGACCGACCCGGCATCATGCTCGCATCCGCGGTCCGGCGGTATCTCCACCAGTTTGCCTTGGTGCCGGAGCGCACCGTGGTGTTCACCACCAACGATGACGCCTACCGCACCGCTATCGATTTAGTTGACTCGGGCCATGCGGTCGGGGCCATCGTCGACCTCCGCCCGATGCCTAACGGCGCTCTGGCGGTGCGGGCCCGGGCCCAGGGCATCACCATCATCGCCGGCTCGGCCGTGGCCGGGACCGAAGCCGACGACCGCGGCGTGTTACAAGCGGTCCTGGTGACGCAGCTCGGCGGCGGGGAAACCCGGCGGATTGAGTGCGAGATCCTGGCGGTGTCCGGCGGGTACGACCCCGTGCTCGACCTCCATCACCAGCGCCGCGGGGGTGCCGCCTGGGATGACGCTCTCGCGGCGTTCGTGCCGACCGGGCCCGTTTCGGGATACCAGATCGCCGGAGCAGCAGCCGGTTCCTTCGGGTTGGGCGACTGTCTCCGAGCCGGCCAGGTGGCGGGGGCGGCAGCCGCCACGGCAGCCGGGTTCGCGCCCCCCGAGCGGCGGACACCCTCGGTGGCGGACCACTCGACCCAGGCACCCGCGCCCACCTGGGAAATTCCGGCGCCCGACCAGGACGAGAGTCGTTCCTTCGTCGACCTTCATCGCGATGCCACGGTGGCCGGCGTACACCGGGCCATGACGGCCGGCATTCGGTCAGTCGAGCACCTCAAGCGCTACACGCTGATCGGCACCGGAGTCGAGCAGGGCCGAACTTCGAAGGTCAACGCCGGCCGGTTGGCGGCTCGCTACCAAGACATCGCCATCGGAACCTCGAGCGCCCGGCCGCCGGTCGAACCGGTGATGTATTCGGTGCTGGCCGGCAGGGCTCGGGGTCTGATGTTCGAACCGGTCCGGACGACCCCGGTCCACTCGGCCCACGTGGCGGCGGGCGCCGTTTTTGAGAATGTCGGGCAGTGGAAACGCCCCCGCTACTATCCCCACACCGGCGAATCGATGGCCGACGCCGTGAACCGGGAGTGCCGAGCCGCCCGTCAAAGAGTGGCGCTGATGGACGCGTCAACGTTAGGCAAGATCGACGTCCAGGGGCCCGATGCCGCTGAGTTCCTCGAACGGCTCTACATCAACAAGATCGCCAACCTGAAGCCGGGCCGGGCCCGGTACAGCGCGATGTGCCGGCTCGATGGAGTCTTGTTCGACGATGGGGTCATCATGCGGCTGGCCGAGGACCGGTTCTTCGTCACCACGTCGACCAGTCACGCCGGCCCCGTCATGGAATGGATGGAGGAATGGCTCCAAACGGAATGGCCGGAGCTCAAGGTGTGGCTGACCTCGATCACGGAGCAATGGGTGACACTCGCATTGGTCGGTCCCTTGGCGCGGGCGGTCCTCGCGGCGGCTGGGACCGACCTTGACCTGTCGGCGGCCGCGTTCCCCTTCATGGCAGTCAAGTCCGGCACGGTGGCGACCTTCGAAGCCCAGGTCGCCCGGGTCAGCTTCTCGGGCGAGCTCGCCTTCGAAATCAGCGTCCCCGGCTACCGGGGTGGGGCCATCTGGAACGCCTTGATGACCGCGGGTTCCGGGCACGGCATTACGCCCTACGGGCTCGAGGCCCTGAGCGTGCTCCGGGCCGAGAAGGGGTTCATCATTGTGGGCCAGGACACCGACGCCAGCACGACGCCGACCGACGCAGGGCTGGCCTGGATGATGACCAAGGCACGCGACTTTCTGGGCAAACGATCGCTCCGGCGGCCGGCGATGGCGGCACCGGGCCGTCCGCAGTTAGTGGGCTTCCTCCCGGCCGATCCGGCCGTGGTGCTGCTCGAAGGGGCCCAGCTGGTGGCTGATCCGTCCCACCCGAAACCGATGCCGATGGTAGGCCACGTGACCTCGAGCTTCTGGAGCGCCACGTTAGGCAGGAGTTTCGGACTGGCGATGGTCAAAGGCGGCGTCGAGCGGAAAGGCCAGACGTTGTACGCGTTCGCCGGAGCCGACGCGGTGCCGGTCACGATCGTCGATCCGGTGTTCTATGATCGGGAAGGAGCCCGTCGGGATGGCTGATCATTCCCTGACCCCCCTGCCCCGGATGACCCAGGTCGCCTTCCACGTCACCGGCCACTCCGCTCCGCTGGTTGCCCGGGCGCTCGGGCTCGGCGGGTTGCCTGACACCAACCGGTTTGCGGCCGCGGCCGGCGGCAACGTGCTGTG
>JAYVJS010000301.1:0-10161 GCA_043769075.1 Gemmatimonadota bacterium
GCCAGTTGTAAACAGGGCGGCGCGGTATTCCTCGGGCATGTGGATTCCGGGATCAGCGATATATGTACTGTAGATACATATGCCCGATTTCGCAAGGAGTCCGAGGACCAGAGACGACCGCACGGGCCCATGCTGGTGGTGGCGGTTCAAGCTCCGGTCGACCTAGGTATCTTAGGCCCATGCATCGACGAACCGTTGCCGCACTCACCGCGGCGATCTGTGTTGGGACCTCGACCGGCTTCACCCAAACCACCACCCCTTCCCCCCGCCCCGTAGCCCAGGCCATCCGGGTTGCTAAAGGGCCCGTGATCGACGGCCGGCTCGAGGACTCGGTATGGCAGGCGGCGCAGCCTCTCGGCGGACTGATCCAGCACGAACCGTTTGAAGGCCGGGATGCCAGTGAACGAACCGAGATCCGAATTCTCTTCGACGGCTCCGCCCTCTACATCGGCGCTCGGCTGTTCGATCGCGAGCCGGCCGGGATCATCCGAGGCGAATCCCGGCGCGACTTGGCGTTGAAGGAGCAGGACGCGTTCATGATCCTGCTTGACACTTTTCGCGACAAGCAGAACGGATTCCTGTTTGCCACGACACCGGCGGGCGTCGAACACGACGGCCAAATCAACAAGGAAGGCGAAGGCGGTTTCGGCGGGCCGGTCGGCAACACCCCGACCGTGACCGGGGCCAACGAGAATGTGAATTGGGACGGCACCTGGGAAGTGCACAACTCGATCGACGACCAGGGCTGGTCGGCTGAATTCAGGATTCCGTTCGAAACCCTCCGATATGGCAGCGGCAAGCCGCAGATCTGGGGCCTCAACTTTGCCCGGTACATCCGCCGGAAGAACGAAGAGAATTTCTGGGCCCCGATTCCCCGGCAGCACACCTTGTTTCGGGTCTCGATGGCCGGATCGTTAGGGGGACTCGAGCCGCCGACCAACCGGACGGCGCTGTTCACACCCTACGTGGTGGGCTCGCTCCGGAAAGACTACGCCGGCAAGTCCGTAACCGACGCCTCGCTCGAATTCGGTGCCGATGCCAAGATCGGGCTCTCGCCGAGCCTAACGCTCGACCTGACTTACAACACCGACTTTGCCCAGGTCGAGGCCGATGACCAACAAGTCAACCTGACCCGGTTCAACCTGTTCTTTCCGGAAAAGCGGCCCTTCTTCCTCGAGAACGCCGGAGTCTTTGCGTTCGGCACGCCGCAATCGGCCGACCTCTTCTTCAGCCGGCGAATCGGCCTTGACCGAAGCGGCCAGCAGGTTCCGATCGATGCCGGCGGACGGCTCTCCGGCAAGATCGGCCGGATGTCGCTCGGGCTCCTCGACGTCCAGGCGGGCAACAACTTTTCGGTGGGCCGGGTGCTCTATGATTTGCCCCACCGCTCCCGGATCGGAGCCATCGCGGTCAACCGGATCAACACCGACAGCACGGGTGACCATAACGTGACCGTCGGCATCGACGGCAAGGTCGGGCTCGGCGACGCCATTTCGATCGATGCCTATGCGGCGCACTCGGAAACCCCGAACGCGGCCGGCCGGTCGAACGTGGTCAACGTAAGCGGCACCTACACGACCCGAACCTGGGAGGTCGGCAGCGCCTTCCGCCGAGTCGATGAGGGGTTTCGGCCCGACGTCGGCTATCTCGAGCGTCCGGCGTTCCAGTTCATCAGCCTCCGGCTCCTCCGCCACCTCCGGACGCCTAACATCGCCTGGTTCCGGGAGGCTCGGCCCCATATCACCTTCCGGCAGTACGACGACCTCGACGGCAAGCCCCAGAGCCGGCTGCTCCACATCGACACCCATTTTGTGTTCGCCAACGGCGCCTTCTTCGAACTCCCAGGCGTGAATTTCACCCGCGAGGCATTGCGGGCCCCATTTGAGATCGCGCCACACATCGTCATTCCCACCGGCGTGTACGATCACTTCGAGTGGGCCCCGATCTTCAATACCAACCTGAGCGCGCCCTATTCGGTGTCCGGGGGCATAACCATCGGCGGGTTCTACTCCGGTCACCGGAAGGGGGCGACCCTGACCTTGAACGCCCGGCCGATCGACCGGATCAATTCGAGCCTCAGGATGTCGTATGACGATGTCGACCTGGCCCAGGGTAGCTTCCATCGCACCTTGGTCAGCTTTCGTTTTGCCTATTCCTTCTCGCCCCGGATCTATCTCCAAGGGCTGACCCAGTACAGCAACCAGAGCGAAACCCTGTCCTCCAATATTCGGTTTGGATGGCTTGGCCCCGCGGGCACTGGATTGTTCGTGGTCTTCAACGAGGGGCGCGCCACCGGAGAGGAGCCCGGCCTGACCGACCGGGTGTTCGTCGTGAAGTTTACCCGGCAGCTCGATTTGGGCCGGTAACGGCGTTGTTCCGAAAGCGCTACGGGCACACCGTATTGCCGTTCGCCGTCGTCTTGAGGAGGGTGGTCTTGTAGTACAGTTTCACAGTGCCGGCAGCACCCGGGATGATCGTTAGCTCGGAGTATGGCCCGTTTCCCGGCTTCCTTGAAACCGGGAACGTGTCGCGCGCGGTCCCGCTCCCCAGTTGGTAATTGAGCATATAGTCAAACTGCGCCGTGTTGCGAACGAGGAATCGATTGCCGCAGACGTAGAGCAAGGAGAACTGGCTCGCGGTGGGGGCAATAAACCCCAGCCCCTTTAGAAAGGCGACCGCACAATTGGCAAGCTGGCGCTGAGCGGTCGAGAATCCGGTATTGCCGGCGATCGCTACGGCGGCGGTGAGCAGGGCAGTCGCTGAGTCAGCTCGAACAATTGCCTGCCCAACAAGTTGCGGGAGCGTTGGGACGGTAACCTGAGTACACAAGAGCGGTGCGGCAGGAAGATTCACGGACAAATTGGCGTACAATTGTGCCATTGCGCTCTCAATGGCGGCCGTCCGCGCGAGCTTGGTCGCGCTACTCGTGTTCGCCAGGGTTACGAATGCGTCGAAGGTCGGCCCGTCCCGTAGAAGGCGGCTCGCGATGACCGCGCCCTCGACTTGCAGCGGATCGGTGACCCCCCCAAGCCGTTGTACTCGGTTAAGGATAGCCGTCCTCGCACCAGGGCACTGGGCGGCGGTCACCCAGACAGCGCGAAGGGGCGAAGGGCCAGTGCCGGTCAGCGCAGCCGTGGCCGTCGCACACTCTGTCGGCGGCGGCGGGATAAATTGGTCTTGACCAACGACCGGACGGGCTGGCGCGCCCAAAACCAGTAGCGTAAGAATAGACGGGACCCGTGACATTGAACCCTCAGCTCTCTTATCGGGTTAGTTGGGATGGCTAATACTTACGCTGACACGTAGTGTTGGTCCGGGAGTCCATCACCGTTGAGGAGGGACAGGACGATGACGAGTGGCTCCGCCCCATTCATGACTTCATGTACTCCACGCGTTCGATGGCCGAACAGGATCCGGCAATCCAACAACCTCGACCAGAAACCCCAGAGCCAGCTCCCGCACCAGACGGGTGTTCGTCGTAATATTCACCCGGCAGCTCGATTTGGCCCAGTGGCGAGTCGGCTATCATCATCCATTCAAGCGAGTCACCATGATTGGCCACCTCTCAATTGTCCTTGCCGCGCTCCAGGCACCCACGATCACCTCGCTCCGGATCACGCCGAGCCGGCCGGTCGTGGTCGCGCACGACACCCTTCGGCTCCGAGCCGAGGCCCTCGATGCGTCCGGGGCCGTCATCGCGACCGCCAAGATCCGGTTCGCGACCGCCGGCTTCGCCAACGCCGGCGAGATCGATTCCGCCGGCATGATCAGCACCGCATCCCCTGGCATCCTCCCGATTTCAATTATCGCCTCGGTGCCAGGCGGCACCCGGCCGTTTACCCAGCGGGTCGAGGCGACCATCGTGGCCGGCCCGGCCGCCACGGTCCGAATCGCGCCGATGCCCGGCCGGGTGATGGTGGGACAGCGAATCCAGTTGGCCGCCTTTCCCCGGACCGCGTACGGTGACTCGACCTCCGGACCGACGGTCTGGTCGTCGTCCGCTCCCAACATCGCTCAGATCACCAACGGAGTGCTGACGGCCGCCGCGCCGGGCTCGACCACGATTGCCGCCACCGTCGGCCGCGCCAAGACCAGTTTTGCCGTCTCGGTCCTGCCGGCGCCCAGTGCGCTGGCCATCACTCCCGATCGGCCCACCGTACGCGAGGGTGACGTGATTTCGTTTGCGGTGGTCGCCAAGGACAAGAGTGGCCGGACCATCGAGGGCGTGAGCCCGACCTGGTCGTTCTCACCGGGACACGGACAAATCGGCGACGACGGGAAGTTCGTCGGCTACGAAGTCGGGCAGTATCTCGTCACCGGCAACCTGGGGAGCCAGAGCGCCGTCGCCACGGTGTTGGTCACCCCTCGGGACGTTCGCCGCAAAGCGACCGTAGTCGGGCAACTCGTCCGGACCAAGTTCCAGACCTCCGAAGTCTGGATCCACCCCAACGGCAAGGTCGCCTACCTCGGCACCACCGGCGGCGGCGACCGGCTCTATTCGGTCGATATCAGCGACCCGGCCAAACCCACCATCGTCGACTCGGTGCAGGACGACATGCGGACCTTGAACGACGTGATGACCACGGCGGACGGGAAGGTCCTAGTGTTTACCCGCGAGGGCGCGTCCAATCGGAAAAACGGGATCGTCATTTGTACCCTCGACGACCCGCTCCACCCCAAGAAGGTCGCCGACTTCACCGACGGCGTCACGGCCGGCGTCCACTCGGCTTTCATCTACACGGACCCCAAATACGGCACCAACGTCTTCCTGACCAACGACGGCACCGGCGCAGTCGACGTTGTGGACATCAACGACCCGGCCCACCCCAAGCGGGCCGGCAGCTGGAAGACCGGCACCCCGATCGAGGCCGGCCGCTACATCCATGACATCGATGTCCAGGATGGCCTGCTCTATGGGAGCTACTGGAACGACGGCCTGATCATCCTCGACGTCGGCAACGGCATCAAAGGCGGAACGCCCGCCAATCCGCAGCTGGTGTCGCAGTTCAAGTACGATCTTCCGTCGCTCTATCGGGACGCAGAGGTCACCGGAGGAACCGGCTACGTCCGCGGGACCCACACGGCGTGGCGGCACAAGAATTACGTCTTCATCGCTGATGAGGTGTTTGGGCTCCAGGATCTCCAGTCGAAGACCGGCCGGGCCTACGGCCGGCTCCAAGTTCTCGACGTGAGCGATATCAGCAAGCCAAAGTCGGTGGCCTGGTACGAACCCGAGTTTGGCGGGGTGCATAACGTTTGGGTGGCCGGCGACACCCTATATATGGGCGCCTACAACGCCGGTTTCCGGGCCTTCGACGTCTCGGGCGAGCTCCGGGGCGACCTCCGGGCCCAACGGCGCGAGATCGTCCACGCACAGGTATCGTCCGCCGAGGGCTATGTGCCCAACTTCACGATGACGTGGGGAGTCGCCGTCAAGAACGGACTTGCCTACGTGAACGACATCAACGGGGGGCTATTCATCGTTCGGATTGAGCCGAAGAAGACCGATCTAGTACCCTAGCCGACGGGACGTGCTATGAGGATTCGACTCCCGAACTCCGCGATCATCCTGGCGGCCTCCGTCGGCTTCACGCTGGCATGCGGCCGCTCCGGTGAGGTCGATGATAAGGCGCTGGCGGCCGCTGACGCGGATTCGGCGAACTGGCTGAGCCATGGCCGGACCTGGTCCGAGCAGCGGATGAGCCCACTACACCAGATCGACGATACCTCAGTCGTCCGGCTCGGCCTCGCCTGGTCGGTCGACTTAGGCACCCTTCACGGCCTCGAGGCCACCTCCCTTGCGAGCGAAGGCGTCCTTTATACGACGAGCGCTTGGAGCGTGGTCTACGCCATCGACGCCCGGACCGGCAAGGTGCTGTGGCGGTTCGATCCCGCGGTGCCCAAAGATCACGGCAAGTTCGCCTGCTGCGATGTGGTGAACCGCGGAGTGGCCCTCTACCGGGGCCGGGTGTTCGTGGCCACGATCGACGGCCGGCTGATCGCCGTCGACCAGGTCACCGGCAAACCGACGTGGACCGCCCAAACAACGCCGAAGGACGGCCCATACGCCATTACAGGCGCCCCCCGGATCGCGGACGGCAAGGTCGTGATCGGCAACGCCGGCTCGGAGTACGCTGTGCGCGGCTTCGTGGCGGCCTATGACGCCATGACCGGTGCGCTCGCGTGGCGGAGCTACATGGTGCCCGGCGATCCCTCGAAGGGCTTCGAATCGAAAGCCCTCGAGCGCTCGGCCAAAACCTGGTCGGGCGAGTGGTGGAAAGGCGGGGGCGGCGGCAGTCCGTGGGATCCGATCGTTTACGATCCCACGCTCGGCCTGATCTACGTCGGCACCGGCAACGCCTCGCCCTGGTATCCGGAGCTGCGCGGCCCGGTTCCCGGTGACAACCTCTATGCGGCCTCAATCGTGGCGCTCAAGGCATCGACAGGCGAAATCGTCTGGCACTATCAAACCACGCCCGGCGACAGCTGGGACTACGACGCCACCCAACCGATCGTCCTCGCCGACCTTACCGTGGCGGCAAAGCCCCGTCGCGTGCTGATGCAGGCCAACAAGAACGCGTTCTTCTATGTGATCGATCGGGAAACCGGCGAGTTCATCTCCGCGACCCCATTCGCGAAGATGACCTGGGCCACCGGGATCGACTCCGCCGGCCGGCCGATCTTCAATCCGGCCGCACGGCCGAGCCGTGAGGGGGCACTGGTCATGCCGTCGGATCTCGGGGCCCATAACTGGCATCCGATTTCCTTCAGCCCCGCCACCGGTTTCGTCTACTTCGGCGTCACCGACGAGGCACCCGCGGTTCACGTGGTCGATCCGCAGTTCGTCCTCAAGGCCAGCGATCAAACCGTCGGCTATAATCCCCGCTACAACGGCCCTCTCAACGCCGAGCAGGCGGCGGCGAAACCCGTGGGCCGGCTGGTGGCGTGGGATCCGATCAAGGGCCGAGAAGCATGGCGGGCCGAGCTGCCGGTGTCGCGGAGCGGCGGCACTCTGGTCACCGCGGGTAACCTCGTCTTTCAGGGCCGTGGCGACGGCAAGTTGGTGGCGTATCGGGCTGACGACGGGAAACCGGTGTGGGAGTACGACACCGGCGTTGGGATCGCGGCCGCGCCGATGACCTATGCGGTGGATCAGGTCCAGTACGTCGCCGTCGTCGTGGCGCCGCCGCTGCTGTACATCGACCCCGGGATCAAGACCGGACCCGGCCGGCTGTTGGTCTTCGCCCTTGGCAAGAACGCGCCGCTGCCGTCAGTCGTTAGGACGGAGACGCCGATCCCGCCGCCCGCGGTGACGATCGCGGCGACGCCCAAGGAACTGGCGGAGGGGGCGGCCCTGTCGGCGCTCCACTGCGACCGGTGCCACAGTCCCAATCTCAATCTCGTGAAGAGCGGTGCGGTGCCGGATCTCCGGCGGGCTACGGCCGCTACTCACGCCGCGTTCGAGTCGATCGTCCGAGGCGGTGCCCGGCGGGCGCTGGGGATGCCGACCTTCGTCGAGGACATCACTGCCGAGCAGGCCCGGTGGATTCAGGCCTATGTTGTCGATCAAGCGCGCCAGGCCACGGCCTTGCCTCGAACCGGTCACCATTAGGGTGACTCCGCGCCACATTGGAGGTACGGAGCCGCTAGTCGAAAGGTGATCTATGCCCGCCGAGAAATCGCGAAAACTGCTTCTGCATCCGAGGGCTTGGGTGTTGTTGGCCATAGGCCTCGGCGGATCGATCAATCCGTCTGCCCCCGTCGGGGCGCAGACGGTCCGGGTTCGGACGATTGAAGCCGAGTCCAGGCTCCCGGTGGTCGGGGCCATCGTCGTGTTGATTGACCACACCGGACGGCGGATCGCTCAGGCTCTTACCAATGAGACTGGCCGCGTCGCGATCGCCGCCCCGCGATCAGGGACCTTCTCTCTGCGGGCCGACCGGATCGGCCACCCCGGGATCACGACGGCGGTGTTCGAGCTAGTCGACACCCTGTCCGTAACCCTGGTGATGCCGCTAGCTCAGACGACGTTGCCCGATCTCACCACCACCGGGATGACGTCCTGTAACCGCCGGGCCGGAGGTGAGCGGACGGCCCAGCTCTGGGAGGAGATCAGGAAGTCACTCACTGCGACCCAGGTCACCGCGGACTCCGAAACAGCAGTCCTCGCGGTTCGACGGTTCCACCGGCTTCGCACCCTGTCGCTCACCATTCGCCGCGATAGCACGACCGCTCAGTTCGCCACTCGTGGGGCTGCTTTCACGACGGCCTCGCCGCAGGTTCTGCTTGGCAGCGGGTTCGTCCAAGACAAAGGTGGTCGATTCGAGTTCTTTGCGCCGGACGCCGAGCTGTTACTGTCAGATGAGTTTCTCGAGAGCCATTGCTTCGATGTGGCGGAGCCGGACCGCCGTCAACCGGGGCGCGTTGGCCTCACGTTTCACCCCACCCCGGACCGAACGACGGCCGATGTTCGGGGCACCCTCTGGGTCGATCGAACCACGGCTGAGCTGCGGTCACTGGAATTTGAATACCTGAACGCCCCGGTCGGGGTTCAGTGGAAGGGAATCGGGGGCCTGATCGAATTCCAGCGCCTCAGCACTGGGGCATGGATCGTCGGCAGCTGGTACATTCGCACGGCCGATCGGGTTCGGGTTGAGCGGGCGGCTCGCGACTTCCGCCCGGTGACGGATACCGTGATCGGCTACGTCGATGTCGGCGGTGAGGCGGCCCCGTTAGGAAACGGCGCTGCCCTATTGGTTGACGGCCGGGGACCCCTCGTTGCGAATCGGACCACGGCGACCGGCGAGCTTCGGGGCCGAGTCGTTGCCGCTGACGGCCGAGGGCTCAGCGATGCGGTCGTCGCGATCGGCGGCCTCGACTCGTCCGTCAGCACCGACGACGACGGCCGCTTTCGGCTCACCGATTTGCCTGAGGGGCTCGTCGTGATCAGAGCCGCCGCGATCGGATTCCGACCGCGGACTGCGTCGTTCCGGATCTCGCGCGACCGCCAACTTATTGAGACCACGCTCTCCCTGGAGCCCACCGCGCAGCAACTGGCCCCGCTCGAAGTGTCGGGCCGACCCACGCCCTTCCTCGCCGGAAAACTCGAGGATTTCGAGCGGCGGCGGGCGGCGGGCTTCGGTAGCTTCCTCACCCGGGCGAAGTTGAGCGAGTGGGCTGATCAGCCGCTGAGCAATGTGCTTCGCACGTTGGCCAATGTGACGCTCGTACCCCGGCAGACGGCGTGCGGAGGGGGATACGCGGCGGTAACGCATCGGAGTCAGCGCCTGTATCCATGCCTTATGGGCATGGCGTGTCCCTTCAGTGTCTACGTCGATGGCGCCCGGGTGTACGATGCGACGCCTACCGAGGCGGCCCCCAACATCGATGACTACTTGACGGAGCGCGTCGAGGCTGTCGAAGTGTATCGCGGCGCGGGTGAGGCCCCGATTGAATTCACCGGGACCGGTAACCTGTGCGGCGCGATCATCGTGTGGACTCGGATCGGCGGACACTAGGCTGTTCCAACATTCCCAGTGGGTTCACAACTATGCAGCTCAGCACGCGAGCCCCGGACGGGGGCGCCGGAATGACACCGCGCACCAATTCCCACCCCCGGTGTTGGTCAGACTGTTTGACCCGAATGCCATCGTCCTGTTGCACCGGCTGGTTCGCCGCGATCGGGACCGGAATGGCCCTCGGTGCCACACCTCTATCGGGACAAGGCTCCTGCTCCTCGCAACCCAGCCGCGGCCGAGCCGCGAGGGGGTGCTGGTGATCCCGTCGGATCTCGGGGCCCATGACTGGCATCCGATTTCAACCAGCTCCGCCACCGGCTTCGTCTACTTCGGCGTCACCGACCTGGCACCAGCGGTTCACGTGGTCGATCCGCAGTTTGTCCTCAAGACCAGCGATCAAGCCGTTGGTTATGATCCCCGCTACAAAGGCCCTCTCAACTCTGAGCAGGCGGCGGCGAAACCGGTGGGCCGGCTGGTGGCGTGGGATCCGATCAACAACCGAGAAGCCTGGCGGGCCGAGCTGCCGATGTCGCGGAGCGGCGGAACTCTGGTCACCGCGGGTAACCTCGTGTTTCAGGGCCGTGGCGGCGGCAACTTGGTGGCGTATCGGGCTGACGACGGGAAACCGGTGTGGGAGTACGAC
>JAYVJS010000302.1:0-7214 GCA_043769075.1 Gemmatimonadota bacterium
CCCCCGACTGGTCCGTTCCTCCGCCTCGACCACGGCCCGCAGCAACGGCGCCGACAACCGATCCCGACGCCCAATGATGTTGAGCATCACGCCTCGCTCGGCGCACCGGTCGGTCTCTTCGACCAGAAACCGGCGAAACAGCTGCATCAACGCAGTCACCTCCGGCAATGGGCGCTGCCAGTTGTCCGAGGAAAAGGCGTACAGGGTCAGCGTCTCGATCCCCAAGCCGGGGGCGGCCTCAACGATTCGCCGGGCGACATTGGCGCCGGCCCGGTGCCCGGCCGATCGGGGCAGCCCCCGGCGCTCGGCCCACCGGCCGTTGCCATCCATGATGATCCCTACATGAAGCTGCGCAGTACTTTGCACGACAAAGTCTCCTTCGAAAAGAAAGGGCCGCTTCAGGCGGCCCGCCGAACTCAGCTAACCCGGCGACTACCCGCCCCGAGCCGCCTTGATCAACCCCTCCATATGAGCCAGATACCGGTCCAACGCCGCCTTCCCCGCCACGGTAAGGCGGAACTCGGTTCTCGGCACCCGGCCTGCGAAGCTTTTCTGGCACGAGACATAGCCGGCGTCCTCGAGTTTGCGAGCATGAACGCTCAGGTTGCCGTCAGTGGTGCCCAACAGTTCCTTCAGGTCGTTGAACGCCAACGACGGATTGACCGCCAAGGCGCTCACGATGGCCAGCCGAACCCGTTCGTGGATCAGCCGATCCAGATCGATCGGCCCCGCCGATTGATGCCCTGACACGGTCAGCTTGGCGGCGCGATGGGGAACCGATTCGACCGCCCGAGCCTGGTTTCGCTTAGCCGCCATATCGTCGCCCAATCAAGAGACCAAAGCCAATCTGCAACCCGCCAAAGCCGGCGGCCATCATCCAATCACCGAAGCCTGGCGGAGTAAAGAACGCCATAGCCCCAAGCGCCATGAAACAGGCGCCCATCGTCTGAACCGCCCGGACCGAGAAGTTACCCGCCGTCGTCACGGCGGTCCCATAGAGCAGCAACCACACCGCCGGCAGCAGATCGACCCGCCCAGCCCGGTAAAGCGCCGCGGTGAGCACCGCCCCTGCCAGCACCGGGGGCGCAAAGGCCCCCGCAAACAGCCGGCTGGCGCGGGTGCCAAGCGGAGCGCCGGTCGCCCCGGCTTTGCGGACCATTGCCACCCCGCCGATCCCGAGCGCCAGGACCGCCTCACCGAACCAGACCGCCAGCCACTCCGCCGAGGTCCCCTGCCGCGATGCGAGGCCCGCGGCCCCGAGCGCAGTCAGGCCCATCGCCACCCCGCCCCACCCCGGGACCGAAGTGACGGTCGAGGCCCGCTCCATCGTTTCCCGAATAAAGGACAAATCGTTCAAGGCCCGGTCCGCGAGAGGGATCGGGTCCTCGGAACGGACCAATCGGGGCGAATGGCGACTCATGACCCCCCAAAGCTAGGGGCGATCGGCCAATGTGTCAAGTACTCTGCGTCGCAAAGTTACCTAACTTCGTCCCGTCGCACTCGTCCCACCGGCCATGCGACTCATCATCCTTATCGCCGCTCTTGCGATTGCCCGCTCCCAAACCGACACCTCCCAGCCGCGGGCCTGGACCAGCGCCGACTCGGCCGCCCATGCCCTCAATCGGCTCGGGTACGGAGCCACACCCGGACTGATCGACCGGGTAGCCGCCGAGGGCACATTGCGGTGGATCGACCAACAGCTCGGGGTCTCCGCCAAACCGGAAGCCATCCTCCGCAACCTGGAGAAGCCCTACGACCTGCTCCGAGTCAGCACCGACGATTTGGCCCGTGAATTCGCCCGCTCCCGGCAGCAAAGCGGTCCCGACCGCCGGGAGTTCAAATCGCTGCTGAGTCAGCTCCCCGACGTCACCGTTCTTCGCAGTGTGGCGGCCGAGGAACAACTGCGCGAGGTGATGGTCGATTTCTGGACCAACCACTTCAACGTATTCCAAGGGAAGAACCTCGTCCGGGTCTACCTTCGCGACTACATCGAACACACCATCCGCCCGAACGCGTTAGGTCGATTCGAGGCCCTGCTCTTCGCCACCGCGACCGCGCCGGCCATGTTGATCTACCTCGACAACGCCCGGTCAGTTGCCCCGGGCGCCGAGCCCCCGAATTTCGAACGGCGGGCCCGGCGGGCCCGCTCCGATTCGGCCATGGACCGGATCCGTTCGAAGATGCCGACGGGAATCAACGAAAACTACGCCCGCGAGTTGCTCGAGCTCCACACGCTCGGCGTCGACGGGGGCTATACCCAGGCCGATGTGGTGGCCGTCGCCCGCGTCCTGACCGGATGGAGCATTGAACGGGGGACCCGGGCCGGCGCCGGCAGCGGCTTCGCGTTCAATGAGTGGGCCCACGACGCCGGGGCCAAGCGCCTCCTCGGGGTCGACTTCCCGGCCGGCCGCGGACGCGATGAGGGCGTTCGGTTGCTGAAGCTGTTGGCCCATCATCCCGCCACCCTGCACCATATCAGTGCCAAGCTCTGCGCCCGGCTCGTCAACGATACGCCGCCCGACGGGTGTATCGACGATGCGGTGGCGGCGTGGAAGCAATCCGACGGCGACATCCGAGCCGTCGTTCGGGCCATCGTGCGTTCTCCTGATTTCTGGGCCGACGCCAATCAGTCGGCCAAGGTCAAGACGCCGCTCGAATTCGTGATCAGTGCCGTCCGCGCAGTTGGCGGATTGCCGGACACCACCGCCAGGATCCCCGCGGCGATCGCCACCCTCGGCCAGCCCCTCTACCAGCAAACCGCTCCGACCGGCTACCCGGAGACCCAAGAGGACTGGGTCAACAGCGGCGCCCTTCTCAATCGGATGAACTTCGCGGTGGCACTGGCGGCCGGGAAGATCCCTGGCATCGCGCTCGACCTCGACGCCGTGGTCCCCCTCACCTCCGATCGCGAAAAGCTGGCCACCGAGGTGGACCGGGTCATTCTCCATGGCACCATGACCGGAACGACCCGCGCCGTCATCCTCCGGGAGATCCGCGTCCTGACCAATCCCGCCGCCCAACGCGCCATGGCCGTCGGCCTCGCGTTAGGCGGGCCCGAATTCCAGCGCCAATAGGAGATCCAATGACCGGCGTCACACGGCGCGCCTTCATGCGCGCGGGAAGCCTTGCCCTCGTGAGCTTCGGACCCGACCCGCTCTTTCTCGACCGGGCAGCCCTGGCCACCCGGGCCGGCATCATGACCACCGGCGGCAAGACTCTGGTATGCCTCTTCCAGCGCGGGGCGGTCGACGGGCTCAACATGATCGTCCCCCACGGTGACCCCGCCTACTATCGCGATCGGCCGCGGATCGGGATCCCCAAAAACGCCCTGCTCGACTTAGACGACCACTTCGGATTCCACCCCGCCTTGGCCGCCCTCAAGCCCCGGTTCGACGCCGGCGAGCTTGCCGTCATTCATGCGGTGGGTTCCCCGGCCACGACCCGGAGTCATTTCGAAGCCCAAGACCTGATGGAATCGGGGACCCCGCTCGACCGATCCACTGCGGACGGATGGGCCAGTCGCTACTGCGACCATCACACCGAGCACCAACAGACCCCGTTTCGGTCGGTTGCATTCGGCGCCAAACTCCCCCGGACGTTGAGCGGAACCGCCCCGTCCTTGGCGATCGACGATCTCCGGACCTTCGGCCTCAAGGCCAAGAACCCCGAGGGCTCCGCCCAATTGAGCCGGGCATTCGAGGATCTCTACCAGGGCGGCGCCACTGGATTGCTGTCCCAGTCCTCGGCCGAAGCCTTTGAAGCGATTCGAATGCTCAAGGAAGCCAATCCCAGCCGGCTCAATCCCGAAGGCGGCGCCGTCTACCCCCGGGGCAAGCTCGGCCTCTCCCTGATGCAGATCGCCCAGCTCATCAAATCCAATCTCGGCCTCGAAATCGCCTTCGCGGATGTCGGCGGCTGGGACACCCACGTCAATCAAGGCGCCGCCGCCGGCCAACTCGCCGCCCGCCTGTCCGAGCTCGGAGACGCCCTCGCCGCCTTTGCCACCGATCTGGGCTCCCGGATGAAAGACGTCGTGGTGCTCACCATGTCCGAGTTCGGCCGCACCGTGAACGAAAACGGAACCGGCGGCACCGATCACGGCCACGGCACCGCGATGCTCGCGTTGGGCGGCGCCGTCAAAGGAGGCCGGGTCATCGGCCAATGGCCCGGCCTTGATCTAGCCAATCGCCACGAAGGCCGCGATCTTGCGGTCACCACCGACTTCCGAAGCCTCTTCGCCGAGATCCTCACCACCCACCTCGGCGCCCGAGACCTCGAAGCCGTCTTCCCAACCTTCAAGGGTCCCCAGAGCATCGGCCTCACCTAACGCCGATTGCCGGGTCCCGAGCGGCGAGCATGCAACGGGACACCGTCCTCCGCTGGATCGAAACCCTCTCGGCGCTGATCGCCCGGATCCTCCGGGGCGATCGGACCGCGTCACTCGAAATCGCCCGTCAGCAGATCGACGAAGCCAAGGGCATGATGCTCAGCTCGCTCCAAACCTTGGCAGACCATCTCGAGCCGGCCCAACTTGCGGCTCTCTTGGTTGATCCACATCGAACCTATGGGTACGCGCGACTCCTGGCGTTCGAAGCCGCCCTGGCCGGCACCGGCCCCGAGGCCAAGCGCCTGACCCACCGGGCTGTTGCCCTGGCCCAAGCGGCTTGCGGACAGATCGATCCGGTACCATCGGAATGGGATGAATGGATCCAGCTGGCCGAAAGCGGCCTCAAAGCGCCTAACGGATAGCCGAGGGTCCGGCAATGCCCCGGGTCGCCGCCTCGAGCCTGACTCGGGCATCGAGGAGGGCTGGACGATACTGTGGGATTCCCGCCAGATTCCGCCGCTCCAGAAAATCGCGCCCCAAATCGTAGAGTTCCTCGATCCCGTCGGTTCGCCTGATATAGTGCAAACTGTCGACCAGCAGGGAGCGGAGCGATCCTTCCAACAGTGGCGACGGTGGAAATCGAACCAGCGTCTCGTGCCAATCCACCGCCGACAGCAGCGTATCCGCCGTCACCTCCGCCGAGTCCGGCCCCCAGAGCCTCGCCAGCGACCGGCCGGGGATCGGGTGGTTAGGCACCCCAGCCAAGTCGAGGATCGTCGCCGCGAGGTTTCGGAGCGATGTCGGCGCCCCGATCCGGAGCCCCCCTGGTACCCGGCCCGGCCACCACACTACCAGGGGAACGTGAAGCAGCGGGAGGTAGAGGCTATTGCCGTGCTGGACCAGTCCGTGCTCGCCAAACTGTTCCCCGTGGTCGGACGTCAGCACCACGATCGTGTTGGTTAGGCGGCCCCGACGGCCCAGTTCGTTCAGCAAGGAATCGATCTGGGCGTCTTGATATCGGAGCGAGCCGTCATAGCCATCGAGATACTCCGTCAACAAGTTGCCCGGAATCGGGCCCCGGCCGAAAGCCTGTTCCACCCCGGCCACGTACCGCTCTGAGACCCGCTCCTGATCGGCTCCCCGATTGAACATCGTGTCGTACGGGGCCGGTGGCAGGTAGGGAGCGTGGGCATCGATGTAGTTGATGAATCCGAAGAACGGCCGGTCGGTTCGGTCATCAACCCATTCGAGGAACTCCCGGTTGACCTGCTCGGCGTATTTCGACTCGAAGAACCGATGCTGGGCCAGCCACTCCGCCAACGAGCCGTTCCTGAGGAGCCGACGGGGCAGCCCTAGCATCCGGAGCCCCTCAAATAGGTTGGCGGGATAATCGTCGTAGTGAGAAAATCCCCGCGACAACCCGGTCGAAGATCCGGCGTACCGATAATTTGCGACAAACCCGCCGGTGGTGTATCCGGCCTGGGCTAACACTTCCGCCAGCGTCGGGGCGGCGCCATCGAGCCGAGTGGCCCAACCGGCGCTCAGCTCCGTGGGAAACCGGCCGGTGAACATCGAGGCATGGGACGGCAGGGTCCACGGCGAGGTCGCCAGCGCCCGGTCGAAGATGACCCCCTGCTCGAACCGGCGATCCATCAGCGGCGTGGTCGGTCGTCCATAGCCGTACCATCCCAGGTTCCAGGCCCGGACCGTATCGAGCACCAGCAGCAGCACATTGGGTCTCGTCGCCGACACAGCCGGCAGACGAGCCAACGCGGTCCGTTCCGCCCACCGGCCACCGGCCCACTGCCATCCGGCCATCGCGAGAAGGGCACCGGCCAGCCCGAGCAGGGTTCGGGTGGCGACCTGGACCGACCGAGGACCGGCCACCCGGCCAATGGCGACTCCAATCCCGAGGGCCAAGACCAGACTGGCGGCCCAGTGGATATCGTCGAACTGCAAGACGACCCCGAGCGCGGCCAAACCGGCCCAAAACCCACCGGCAAAGCCGAAATCTCGGAGCCGACCCAGGAGCACCCCAAGGGCCCAGTAGGGTAAGGCCAGAAGCCCGAAAACCACGGCCTGGGTCAAGGGGGCCAACCACAACGCCTCGGCGCCAAAGAGCGACATCCGGCCCCCGACCACCTGCTTGGAGACGACCACAACTCCCTCCAGCAGCCCGCCGAGGACCCCGGCCGCCACGGCAATGACGACCAGACCGACAAACCCGAGGCGACTCGAAGCAGACATGGGCCGGATGGGGTGAGGTAGTGAAAAAAAGTTGGGGCGAGCGTGCTGCTCGCCCCAACTTAACCTGCCAGAGAGGCCGGGCTAGTTACGGTTACGACGCCGAGCCTGTTGCTTGGAGTAGGTGGTGATCTCTTCCCAGATGTCCCGGACGTTGCGAATCGGCTTGCCGGCAGCGTCGACCCCGGGAGCGAGGTCAGGCTTCCCTGGTCCACCGAAGGAGTAGAGTTCGCGCTGGAGCACCTGAAGTTCCTTGGCCGGAACCGGCATCTGACGAGGCGTCCCGGACTTGAGCCCGTCGATCTTCCGGCGGTTGTAGAAGACGGCCGCGCCGAAGTTGACCAACTCGATATCCTGTTCGTACCGAAGGGCAGCCGTGAGGCTGTCCGTGGAGGTGCTGGCGTCCAACGCCGGCAGGCCGCCGCGGGTGACCCGCGTCTTGTTGATCAGCGCGGCCGCCGTGGCGGCGTTGCCGGTCCGAAGAGCCGCCTCAGCCCCCAGGAGATCGTTGTAGGCCGGCGTATACTGCGGCGCAAAACCCTTTCCGTCATCGCCTGGCAATCCATAGCCGACATAGACCAGGGCGTGGTACCGGACGGTGGAAAGGTTGCTCTGATGATACTGGCCCCGGGCCGGCCGGAAC
>JAYVJS010000303.1:0-10808 GCA_043769075.1 Gemmatimonadota bacterium
GGTCTTGGCCCGCATTCACCGCCTTGGGCAGCATCTCGACTTCGATATCCGGTTTGACGCCTTCGTTCTCGACCGCCCACTTCCCGTTCAGGTCATAGAATCCGCCGCGCGGTGCCAGCCAGGCGCCGCCGTCGACCAATGGCGGCGTGTCCCAGATCCCCACCAAACCGCCCCAGGTTCGGGTGCCCACTAACGGGCCGAGCTTCATTCGGTGGAACATGTACGGCAGCATGTCGCCGCCGGACCCGGCGCTCTCGTTGATCAACATGACCTTGGGGCCCCAGATCCCGGCCGCGGGTGTCGTGAACGGGGTCCGGTCGCCGACCGGGTTGTTGAAATACCCGTGGATGTCCCTGGACACCAGGTCGACGATGTAGTCGGCGACCGAACCACCGCCGTTGAAGCGCTCGTCGAGGATGACACCTTGCTTGTGCTGCTGGGCGAAGTAGTACCGGTTGAAAAAGGTGTACCCGCCGCCCCCGGTGTTCGGCAAGTAGACGTAGGCGAGCTTCCCGCCGGAGAGCTGATCGACCTTGCGGCGGTTGCCCTCGACCCAATCGAAGAGCCGAAGCCCGGATTCGCTCGCCACTGGCACCACCGTGACCCGGCGGGCTCCGTCGGCGGTCGGACTTCCGCTGACCGTGAGGACGGTTTGCTTGTCGGCGGTGCCTTCCAGCAGCCGCTGGATGTTGTCGGTGCCGGCCAGGTCGGCGCCGTTGATGGCCAACAGATAGTCCCCGACGTTCACGTCGATTCCGGGAGCGCCAAGCGGGGCCCTGAGAGTCGGATTCCAATTTTCGCCGGCGTAGATCTTGGTGATCCGGTACCGGCCGTTGGTGATCTCGAAATCGGCTCCCAAGAGCCCGTTGTTGGCGGTGGGCACGCTGGGCAGGTCGCCAGGGAACACGAACGAGTGGCCGACGGCCACTTCGCCGCCGGTCATGTCCTGGAGATACACCAGGTCCGAGCGATGTCGCACGTGCTCGAGCATCGGGCTGTAGAGGGCCTTGGTTTTGACATAATCGGCCCCGTGCATGTTCGGCACGTAGAGGAAATCACGCTGGAACCGCCAGCCTTCGTCATACATCTGGCGGAACTCGGCCTTGGGGTCGACCATGATCTGAATCGACGCCAAGTTGAGCGCCCCTGAGCCGGGGGCCGGCGGTCCCTTGTCGGCATCAACGATGTGCCAGCTGCCGGCGGCGGCCTGATACAGCAGCTTCTTGCCGTCGGCGGAGACCCGATACCCTTGCACGCCGCTCGCGAAGGCGACCGCTTTCCGGTCGCTCAACTGATACCGATGGAGCGCGTTGGCGGGCGGCGGGCCGGCGGTGGCCCCGGTGGCGGGGATGTCTTCGAGAACGAACACGGTGCCGGCGGCGCCGGCCCGAAGTTCCGAATAGTTCCGCGCCGCCAGGTTGACCGGAACAAACCGGCCGGCCAGACCATCGAAGTCGATCGTCACGGTGACTTTCGAGGTGTCCGGCTTGGCCGGTTCGGCGGTCTTTTCCTCGTCGCTCTCGGGGAGCAGTGGTGACGGCGTGCCCTTCTTGAGCACCGCGAGATACACGGCCCGGGTAATCGGACGCTCGTAGGAGTCCATTTCCAGCCAGGCGGTGTTGAGCCCGAAATTGGTGGAGGCAAGGAAATAGAGATACTTGCCCGAGGCATCCCATGCCGGCCAGGTCGCGTCGGCCATCCCGTCCGTCACCTGGGTCACTTTGGCGGTGGCCACTTCCGCCACGAAGATCGAGTGCAGCTGGTTGGCCAGTCGCTTGGTGTACCCGATCCATCGCGAATCCGGACTCCACACCGGGTTCATGGATCGCTCGGGCACCATGTAGTTGTCGGTGTCGAGGTGGGTGGCCTTCCCGGTGCCGATATCAACAACCCAGAGTTTGAGTCCGGTGTCGGTAAAGAGGAGCTTCTTCGAGTCGGGCGACCATTGGGGCGTGAACTGAAACGTCGGCGTCGGGAGCTCGATCTCGCGGGGTGCCGTGCTCCCGTCCGATGGGGCGACGACCAGTCGATACTCGCCGCTCTTGTCGCTGAACCACGAGATCGATTTGCCGTCCGGCGACCAGGCCGGCTGCCGCTCGGCGCTCCCGGACGAGGCGGTGAGGTTCCGCCAGTCGCCCTTCTCGGCGGGGACGGTGATGATGTCACCGCGGGCCTCGATGATGGCGCGCTTTCCGGTTGGTGAAATCGCGGCGTTGAAAACCAACCCCGTCACGGGCTTCCACTGCGGGGTGAGCCATGGGAAATCGCCTTTGACGGTGATGTCGACCGGCTTGCTCAGACCGGTTTTCGGATCGAGGGTGTGGATCCGGCCGCCCTTTTCAAAGGCCAGCATCCCGCCGCCGGCCGATAGGGTCTTGATGT
Organism: Gemmatimonadota bacterium; assembly: GCA_043769075.1. Lineage (GTDB taxonomy): Bacteria > Gemmatimonadota > Gemmatimonadetes > Gemmatimonadales > GWC2-71-9 > SHZU01. The sequence continues at coordinate 2,383 of JAYVJS010000303.1, forward strand.
CGTAGTCGATGAATTTGGTGACCTGGGCCAACTGCTTGGTCCGGGTTTGAGAGGACCAGATGTTCATCAAGTAATCGCGGTCCGACAGGAAGTAGACCGTTTCTCCGATCCACACCGGCTCGACGTCTCGGCTCTCGGTCCACGGCGGCGACTCAACGTCATGGGTCTCGAGGTTCTGAATCCAGATTGGCCGAGTTTGACCGCCGCGATAGTTCCGCCACTCCGGGTCCCAGAAGTTCGGCATCACATACGCCATCCGCTTGCCGTCGGGGCTTAGCATGCCTTGAGACGCACGCGGAATGGGCATGGCCGTCTCGGGTCCGCCATCGATCGACACGGTCCACGGCTTGGTGACGCCGGGGTTCGGCGCCGAGGTCCGTCCCGACGCGAATACCACCCGGCGGCTGTCCGGGGTCCAGCCCATGACGCTGGCACCCGCCGGATGCCAGGTCAGACGCTTGGGTTCACCGCCCTCGACTGGAACGAGGTAGACCGATTCGCTGCCGGCGTACTTTCCGGAAAAGGCCACCCACCGCCCATCGGGCGACAGCTTCGGGTCGGCCGTCTCGCCCTGAAAGCTGGTCAGGCGGCGGGCGTCGCCGCCGGAACGATCGACGATCCAAATGTTGTTGGCGTAGGCAAAGGCGATCTGCTTTTCGCTGATCGAGGGTTGCCGAACCAACAGGGTTTGGGCGGTAGCGGCCGGCGGGAGCCCGAGGGCCAGGACCAAAAGGACAAAGAGCTTACGCATCGAGTTTCCAGGGAAGTGGGAAATGTCCGACTCAAATCCTACCGTTCGGGTTCGTGGATGCCAACCCAGGACTCGACTTGGCGCGGTCCCCTGAGCTCAGGATTTCGCGACCTCGGCCGCGGCCTGGCCCAAACGACGATCGAGCGTCCAGAGGGCTATACCGGAGAGCGCCGCGGCCGCCAACAGGTGGACATCGAGCCACCCTAATCCACGTCCCGAAAGCTTGCGGGCCTCCAGGAAGTGGAGCACTTCGTCATGGGATAGGGCGGGCACTGTCGGCAGCCCAGCGAGCATCGCGAGAATCCGGCCCCGGGCCCGGAGCTGGCCACAGGCCAGCTCGCCGATGACGAAGGGATGGGTGGTGACTTCGCCGGCCTCGAGCGACGCCACGAGCGCCGAATTGCCCCGGCGAAAGTGATCCACCCACACCGACGTATCGACCAGGATCACCCGGTCCGCCGGCGCGGCGCCCGGCGACGCGGGGGCACGCGAACCTGTGGTTCGGTGCCGCCAAGCCGGGCGAGACGCCGGGCCTGTTCCCGGGCGATCAACGCCTCCAGGCCCGCGCGGACGAGGGCGGTCTTTTCGGCTATACGGGTGAGCCGGCTGGCCTCGGCCAGGAGCGCGTCGTCGATATTGAGGGTAGTTTTCATATGTATCAATATGTATGTCCTGTACATCCGCCGCAACGGACCGCAACCTTTGGTAGCGGGTCCGTGATCCGAGCTAAATGAGGCGACTAAAGTACCGAAAAGTGCTTTTATCGCAACAAACGGCGATTTACAAAGTACGCACTAAGTCCTCTTATGTGTCGAGTATTCTTGCTATTCGTCTATAATTCGCTATATTAGACGACTATGAATAGGTATGAAGCCAGCTCGGACTCAGCCATCCTGGCCGATCTGGGGTCCCGGTTGGAACGCCGCCGCCTCGACCTCGGGCTCACCCAGGCAGCGCTTGCGGCGCAAGCCGGAGTCGCCAAACGGACCGTCGAACGGGTGGAGTCCGGCGGTTCGGCCCAACTCGATACCCTGCTTCGGATCCTCCGAGTCCTCGGCCTGCTCGACCGCGTCGAGGGTTTGGCGCCGGCACCGGTTGTAAGTCCGATTGCCTTGCTCAAGCTTCAGGGCCGGCAGCGCAAACGCGCCTCCAGCCGGTCCCGCCCGACTCCGCCGTCGGTTCCGTGGACCTGGGCCCCTGATTCGTGACCACGGTTGCCGAAGTGCGGCTCTGGGGCCGGACGATCGGGGCGGTGTCTCTCGAAGATGGGGCCTCGACCGCCGCGTTCCAGTACGATCCCGCGTTTGCTCGGAGCGGGATTCAGGTTTCGCCGATCGTGGCTCCGCTCGCGACGGAGGTCTATTCCTTTCCGTCGCTGCCGCAGAGGAGTTTTTTTGGCCTCCCGGGTTTGGTGGCCGATTCGCTGCCCGACAAGTTCGGCAGTCTTTTGATCGACGCGTGGCTGGCCAGCCGCGGCCGGTTGCCCGGGAGCTTCAATCCGGTGGAGCGCCTCTGTTATGTCGGTGCCAGGGGGATGGGCGCCCTCGAGTTTGCGCCGGCCGTCGGGCCCCGGTCCGCTCCAGCCAAGCGTCTCCAAATCGAGGCGTTGGTGGACTTGGCGTCCACGGTTCTCAGTCATCGAAGCCAACTCGCGGCGACCTTCGCAGGTCCCGGGGCGGGCAAAGCCCTCGCCGACATCCTCCGAGTTGGAACCTCGGCGGCCGGCGCCCGGGCCAAAGCGGTGATCGCTTGGAATCGAGAGACGAACGAAGTCCGTTCGGGCCAACTCTCGGCCGACCCGGGCTTCGAGTATTGGCTCCTTAAGTTCGACGGGGTAGCCGGCAACGGCGATCGGGAATTGGCTGACCCCGCCGGCTACGGCGCCGTCGAGTTTGCCTATTCCTTGATGGCGCGCACCGCGGGGATCGAGATGGCGGACTGCCGGTTGATGGAGGAAAATGGCCGCCGCCATTTCATGACCAAGCGGTCTGACCGGCTCGCCGGCGGCCGGAAGCTCCACCTCCAGTCGCTGGCGGCCTTGGGGCATTTCGATTTCAACGCGGCCGGCGCGCACTCGTACGAACAAGCCTTCCAAGTCATCCGCCAACTCGGCCTCGCGATGCCGGCGGTGGTGGAGCAGTTTCGGCGGATGGTGTTCAACATCCTAGCGCGGAATCAGGACGATCACGTGAAGAACATTGCCTTCCTGATGGATCAGACCGGGCGGTGGTCGCTTTCGCCGGCCTTCGATCTGACCTTCAGTTACAACCCAACCGGCGATTGGACGTCGCGTCATCAGATGTCGTGCAACGGCAAGCGGGACGGCTTCAGTCGGGACGATCTCTTCGCCGTGGCCGCCCTGGCCTCGATCACCAAACGGCGGGCGGAGAGCGTCTTTGGTCAGGTGTACCAGGCCGTGACCCGGTGGACCGAGTTCGCCGACGCCGCGAAGGTGACGCCGCCGTGGCGCAGCCACGTGCAAGCTAGCCTTCGGCTCGATCTCTAGTCCACCCTAGTCGGCCCTGAGGCTTTCGAGCGGATCGATCGCGGCAATCCGCCGGGCCGGCACCATCACCGCAATGACCGCGGCCGCCGCCACGATGGCAACCATTCCACCAAATGCCGGCAGGTCGACTACTCCCACCCCGTAGAGCCAACCGCGGAGCAGGCGGGCCGCGGCCACCGCCAGTCCGCCTCCTACCACGAGGCCCACACCGACGGTCCACAGGCTCGGTCCAACAGCCGCAACCGTGATGTCGGCCGCGCTGCCGCCGAGCGCCATTCGAATCCCGTACTCGCGGGTGCGTTCCACCACGTCGTAACTCACGATCCCGTAGACCCCGACCACGGCCAGCAGGAGAGCCAGCCCACCTAACGCGAGGGCGAAACCGGCCATCGTTTTGGCCGGCCGAATTGCCTCGGCGACCTGATCATCGAGGAGCCCGACCTGCGGCGGTAGCGCGGGATCCATGGTCCGGGCCAGACTCAGGGCCGCGGTGAGCGTCGCCGATGCCGCGGCAGGGTCCGCGACGACCAAGATGTTGGCCCCCGCGGGCCGGGCGGGGTCAAGGCCACGATAGATGAACGGTTGATCGAGTTGCCCGATTGCCGTGCTCCGGACGTTTTCGACCACGCCGACGACCGTGAACTGATCGGTCCCAGCCCGGTCCGCTAGGGGCAGGACGATCGATTGGCCGATGGGATTTTGGTCGGGCCACAGTGCTCGGGCGGCGGTTTCACTCACAACCACCGGCCGTTCCGCGCCCGCCGCCAGCTCCGCGGCCTGGAAGATTCGGCCTTGCACGGTCTTGATGTCGAGCGCCTTGAAGAAGTCCGGCGACACCGTGTTGAAGGCGGCCCACGCCTTGTGGGAGCCGTCGGCCGACTCGACATCGGAGGTATTGAGGCCGTCGAGGGGCAGGCCGCGAGCCAGCGCGACGGTCTTGACCCCCGGCAACGCGCCGAGCCGATCAATCAAGCCGCTATAGAGTGCAGCGGCTCGGGCCTCGGGGTAGCCGAGTTCGTCGGTCGGGAGCGAGATCGCCACGACGCCGGCCGTTCGGTAGCCGAGGTCGACCCGCGCCGCTTCGCCCAGGGCCCGGGCGAACAGGGCCGCGAGGGCCACCAAGAGCGCGCTGCCGGCGACTTGCCCGGTCACCAGGGTTCGCCGGAGCCGATGGGTCCGCCCACCGCTGCTCCGATCGCCGAGTCGGACATCGGAGCCGAGGTTGTGGCCGGTGGCTTGGAGGGCCGGCGGAAGTCCAACCGCGATCGCGGCAATGATCGACGCAACGACGGCAAGAGCAATGACCGGCCAGGCCGGCCTCGGGTCGACGGCGGGCATCAACCAGGCCGGCACCGCGCTCGCGATAGCGACCGGCACCCACCGGGCTAGGAGGACGCCGATCGTGCCACCGGCGGCGGCCAGCAGGAAGCTTTCGGTCAGGGCGTGGGCCACCAACCGGCCTCGGCCGGCGCCTAACGCCAGCCGCAAGGCCGTGTCCCGCCGTCGGGACAGGGCCCGGGCCAGTAGCAACGTGGTCAGATTGGTACAGGCCAGGAGCAACACCAAGAGGGCCACCGCACCAAAGGCGAAGCCGGCCGTGGCGGCGCGCTGTTGGGCCCCGGGTTCGCTGACCAAGGACCCCCGGGCGACGGTGACTCGGACCGTCCGGCCGGAATCGCCGGCGGAGGCTCGGGGCGCGACGACTTGAAGCTCGGCTTGAGCGGCGGCCATCGTGACTCCGGGTTTGAGCCGCCCAACCATCGTGAGCCAACTGGCGGCCTCCCGCTTGAGGAGCCCTTCCTCGTGAGCCAAAACCGGTTGAAGCACCACCGGTACCCAGAGATCGTCGGGTTTGGTATCGACGCCGCCGAATCCGGCGGTTGCGACGCCCACGACCGTCACCGGAATCCCGTTCAAGATGATGCTCCGGCCCACGACCGCTCGGTCGGATCCGAATTCGTTGGCCCAGAGGCGGTCGCTCAGGATCGCGACCGGTGCTCCTCCGGTTCCCCGGCAGTCGTCGGGCCCGAGTCCCCGGCCGGCCTTCATTCCAATGGCGAGGGTCTCGAAGTAGTTGCAGGAGACATGGCCCGCTTGGAGCCGGCGGGGCGTGGTGCCCGAGAGAATCAGGGTGAAGGCCCTGAACGCCGCCAGCCCCGAAAAACTGGTCGACCCATCCCGGTAGCGCTGGTATTCCGGGTAAGAAACCAGGGTCCAGAATCCCATGGTCATCCGGCCGCCGCCGTCTTGGACGTTCTGATAGACGTTCACCACTCGTCGTGGGTCCGGCACCCGGAAGGGCCGGTACACCAATTCAAAGATCAGGGTCGCCACCCCGGCCGTTAGTCCGATGCCTAACGCGAGCGAGGTGATCGCGGCGGTCGCGAATCCCGGCCGGCGCCGGAAGCCCCGGAGGGCTTGGCGGACATCGCCGGTGAGCCGATCGAGCCACTGCCAGCGGCCTTTCAGGTAGAACCGTTCCGTCGCCTGGGTCAGATTGCCGAACTGGCGCCGGGCCATGGCCCGGGCGGCCTCGGGGCTGTGGCCTTGGGCCACCAGCCGTTCGATCTCGAGTTCGAGGTGACTGTTGACCTCGGCGGCGAAATCCTCAGGGGTTCGTCGGCTCGACACGTTAGGCCTCCCCGTACTCGGGACCCAGGATCATCTGGACGGCCCCGGACAGCCGCCGCCACCGGCCGGCTTCCTGACGGAGCTGCTTCCGGCCCGCGGTCGTGATGTCGTAGAAACGGGCCCGCCGATTGTTGGAGGACGTGCCCCAGTCGGCCGCGATCAGCCCCCGGTCCTCCAAACGCTGCAGGGCGGGGTAGAGCGAGCCGTGCTCAACCAAGAGGGCCTGGCCGGAGTTCCGCTGGATGGCGAGGGCGATCCCGTGACCGTGATGGCGGCCCAGCACCAGGGTTCGGAGAATCAGCAAGTCCAAGGTGCCTTGGAGTAGCGCGTCACGGTCCGGGGCCATGGGTCTTCCTCTAGTAGAGCGTCGACTAGAATATGACACCGCTCTAGTAGACTGTCAACTAGAGACAGCATGAAGAAAATTCCGGCCACCAGCCGTACGGTTTGCTACCGCTCACAACTCAACGGGGTCCTATGAACTGCCGATCGCTGCTTCTGGTTGGGATGGTTGCCGGGCTCAACGAGGGACAAGGCCACCCGGCCCTCTTCGGCTCGGGGACGATTTCGACGCAAGCGCCGGAGTTTGCGATCACCTTCTCCGCTGGTGGCGATGAGGTGTTCTTCAACCGGGCCACGCCCGACCGACGGTCGATGGTCATCATGACCGCGCGGCTGGTCAATGGCCGTTGGACCACGCCGACGGTCGCACCGTTTTCCGGGACCGATCTCGATGTGGACGCGTTCCTCGCGCCGAACGGCCGCCGGCTCTACTTCAGCTCCAATCGGCCCCGGGGCCAGGGCAAGAAGGGCGATTTCAATACCTGGTATCTGGAGCGAACCGACCAGGGGTGGAGTCCACCGATCGATCCGGGGGCGCCGCTCAATTCCGACTCCTCCGAAACGTTCGTGTCGGAATCCAGGGATGGAACGCTGGTGTTCAACTCAAACCGGAGCGGCACCAACCGAGTGTATTTGGCCCGTCGGACCGCGACCGGCTGGACCGTGCCGGAGCCGATCGCGTTCGGAAGCATGCTCGGCGGCGGGAATCCTCTGATCGACCCCGACGGCCGGTTCATTGTCTTGGTGGCCCCGGGGCCCGATGACCGGGCCGACCTCCACATCAGCTGTCGGGACGGGGCTCGATGGGGCGAGCCGACTCGGCTGCCGGTGGTCAATTCGCGATGGGCGGATTTTGCTCCGGCGTTCCGGGCGCCGCGGACCATCTACTTCACCTCGGAGCGGCCCGGTCTGGTTCCGGCAATGGCCGATTCGATTCGGCCCCCGGGTGATGTTTACTCGGCCGAGCTTCCGATTCAGTGTCCTGCTCGGTCCCGATGAGCGATCACATCCTGATCCAGGGTGTTCGTCGGTCGCGCCGTTTCGCCTGGTGCCGCGCTGAAAACTCGTGAGGAGGCTATTCCTGGCGGAGTACCACGACTGGGTTGACCCCGGCCGCGCGCCGCGCCGGAATCCAAATCGCCAGCACGGCCACCCCGGTGAGTACCGCCGGCACCAGGCTGAACACCACGGGATCGAGCCCCGTCCCATACAGAACGCCGCTCATCAGCCGGGCTCCCGCCAGCGCTCCAAGCAATCCCAGGCCGATCCCCACGCCCACGAGCCGGATGCCATCCCGCATCAGGAGCCGAACGACCGCCCCCGCGCTGCCGCCGATGGCCAAGCGAATTCCAATTTCGCGATTCCGCTGCGACACCGCGTGTGACATGACGCCGTAGACGCCGAGCGAGGCGAGCACCAAGCCAAGCAGCCCAAACACGCCGAGCACCGTCGCAGCCAATCGCGCCGGGAGGAACACAAGGCCCATCCGGTCGTTCATCGTCTGGACGTTGGCAAGCGGTAAGTTCGGGTCGAGCGCCGTCACTTCCCGGCGGAGCGACGGCACCACCGCCATCGGGTCGCCGGTGGTTCGGATCAGGATGTTCATCCCGGTGGTCCAGTGCTGCGCTTGGGCCAGGTACATGTACGCCAGCGGGTCCTCGCCAAGCCGGAGGTATTTCCCAGTCCGGGTCAGGCCGATGACCGTGTGCTCGCGGCTCCCGACCCGGACGGTTCGGCCGATCGGATCTTGATTGGGCCAGAACCGGCCCGCGAACCGTTGGTTGACCACGATCGAGCGGGCGGCGCTGCTGTCGTCTTGGGCCGTAAAGCCGCGGCCGCGTACGATCGGGGCGCCCATGGCCTCAAAAAAGCCCGGCGCGACGATGGCGACGTTGATCGACATGCCTTCGTTCGGACTGGGCGTGTACCCGGGAATCGTCACACCCCAGTCGCTGTTGTTGAGTGCCAGGGGGAGGTTGTCGCCCAGGGCCACGGCCGTCACGTTAGGCAGCGCCCGGAGCCGTTCCTGGATCTGCTGGTAGAATTGTTCGGTCCGGGCCCGCGAATAGCCTTGCATCCCCGGATCAACATCGGCCGCGACCAGGTTGTCGCTGATGAAGCCCTTGTCGATGGCGGTGGCGGCCTTGAGGTTCCGAAGAAACAGGCCGGCGGAGACCAGCAGAATGATCGAGAGCG
>JAYVJS010000304.1:0-6460 GCA_043769075.1 Gemmatimonadota bacterium
AGCGGCCCGTCGACCACGAACACCCGATTATCGACCACCTGGGCCCGCGGCGCCAAGACCCGCAGCGACGGCAGCAATTCGTGGTGGGTGGTGCACCGCCGGGCGTCGAGCAAGCCGGCGCGCGCGGCGAGGAGCGTGCCCGAGCAGATCGTGATCAGCCGGTGGGTGGCGTCGGCGGCAAGCAGCGGCTGGTAGAGCCGTTGATTCAACCACTCCCCGGTCGTGGTGATCGCCGGGGTAACCTGGCCGGCGTGCGCGGCCGGCTGGCCGACCAGCACTACCCACGTCGGCAGGCTCAAGCGGTGCGGCAACGGCTCGAGGTCAACCAGCGAGAGCCCGACCGACGTCGGGAGCCTCGCGTGAGGGCCGGCGAAGCGGAGCCGAAACCGCGGCGGTAGGCCGCTGGCCGCCCGGTGGAGGTTCGCGAGCCGGAAGGCTTCCGCCGGCCCGGCGATGTCGAGCAGCAGGGCATGGGGCACGATGACGAACAACACATCGATCGGATGAATGCGTGCGATCATTTTAGGACATGGCCTCGACTCCGGAAGATACTCCCGGTCGGTGGACGTGGCTCGGCGGGACCGTCACCATGTCCGAAAATGATCCTAATGTGTCGGGGGCCGGCGCGACAGCCGGCGAGGAGCCGTCTAACCTTGGGTCCAACCGATTGACGCTTCCCGTCGTTCCCTAACGAGGCCAGTTCCATGTTCAACAATCAATCCCTCGTTGGTCCCCTGGGGGACGGATGGACCCGGGCACTACTGGTGGCGGCGCTCGCCTTTGGGTTCATATCTCCGATCCGGGCCCAGGCGGTCGAAAATGGTCTCAACCCGAGCCTCAAACCGGGCGATGACTTCTTCGCCTACGCCAATGGTGGTTGGCTCCGGGCCACCGAGATCCCCGCCGGGAAGGAACGGTGGGGCGCGCGGACCGAGATCGACGCATTGACCCGGCAACAGATCGCCAGGCTCCTCGAACGCGCCGGCACCGCGCCGCCAGGGTCGAATGCCCGCAAGGTGGCGGATTTCCGCGTGGCCTATCTCAACGAAGCGGCCATCGAGGCCCGGGGTATCGCGCCCCTCAAACCGCTCTTGGACAGCATCGAGCGGCTCGAAGACAAGGCGGCGTTGACTCGGATGTTAGGCCAGGGGCTCCGGGCCGATGTCGACCCGCTCAACTGGGGCGTCGACAACTCCTCTCATCTGCTCGGCCTGTCCGTGGAACAGGGCACCAATGGCGAGAAGAACTTCGTCGCGTACCTGATGCAGGGTGGGCTCGGCCTGCCCGATCGCGAGCACTACGTCAGCACCGAACCCCGAATGGCGGCGATCCGGACCAGCTACCGGGCCTACCTTGGACGGGTCCTCGCCTTGACGGGCATCGAGGGCACTGATCACCGGGCCGACGCGGTCATGGCGCTGGAAACCGCCATCGCGCGGAGTCACGCGACTCGCGAGGCCTCGGCTAACGACCACAACGCCGACAATCGCTGGACCCGGGCCGATTTCGCGCGGGAGGCGCCGGGAATGGACTGGTCGGCCTTCTTGGCTGCGGCGGCATTGGCCAAGCAGGAAACCCTCGTCGTTTGGCAGCCCACGGCGGTAAAGGGTGTGGGAGCGCTGGTCGCGTCGGAGCCGCTCCAGGCGTGGAAGGACTACCTCCGGGTTCGGGTCGTCGATCGATACGCCGACGTGCTGCCCCGGGCTTTCAGGGACCAGGCGTTCGCATTGCATGGTGCCGCGGTGAGCGGCCAGGCCGAACCGAGTCCGCGGGGGCAACGCGCCCTCGAGGCGACCCAGACGGCGATGAGCGACGCGATCGGAAGGATGTATGTCGAGCGGCATTTCCCGCCTGACCGGAAAGCCCGGGTCGAGGCCATCGTAGCCAACGTCATCTCCGCCTTCCGCCGGCGCCTCGACACGGTGACTTGGATGTCGCCCGCCACCCGGACGTTGGCGTTGGCCAAGTTGAATGCGCTCTACTTCGGGATCGGCTATCCAAAGCAATGGCAAGACTATTCGACCTTGGCGGTCGAACCCGCGGACGCCGTTGGCAACCTCCGGCGAGTCGCGGACTGGAACTACCAGCGGGCCGTGTCCCGGTTAGGCCAACCCGTTGACCTAACCGAGTGGTTGATCGCGCCGCAGACGGTCGGTGCGGTCCTCACCTTCCAGCTCACCGCCTACAATTTTGCGGCCGCCCTGTTGCAGGCTCCCAAATTCGACCCGACAGCATCAGATGCTTCGAACTACGGAGCGATCGGCGCGATTGTCGGTCACGAAGTCAGTCACTTCATCGACCTGCTGGGTGCGGAATACGAACTGGGGGGCCGGAACCGCCGGTGGTGGACGCCCGAAGACCTGGCCGGGTACCAGGCCGCCTACCAACCGCTCGTGAACCAGTTCTCCTCCTACCGGCCGTTTCCGGATCGGGCCGTCGACGGCAAGCTGACCCTGACGGAGAACATCGCCGACCTCGGCGGCCTGGCCGCGGCCTTCGATGCCTATCGCCATACCCTTGGCAGCCGGGCGAGCGACAAGGGATATCTGCGAGAGCAGGACCGCCAGTTCTTCATCGGTTTTGCCCGAAGCTGGCGGAGTAAGATTCGCGACGAGGCGATGCGGACTCAGCTCGCCACCGACGGCCATGCTCCAGAGAGCTACCGGATCGCCACCGTTCGCAACCTCGATGCCTGGTATGACGCGTTCGACGTGAGGCCGGGCCAGCGCCTCTACCTCGAGCCGAGCGCGCGGGTCCGGATCTGGTAACGAACCATGCGCGGACTGGACCTAGTGTGACATCATGCCGATCGTCTGGAGCCACGTTTCTACGAGCTGAGGCCAGCCCGTGATCGGCGATTCCGTGCGCCGCAGCCCAAACGCATGGCCGCCTGTCACGTACACGTGCATTTCTGCGGGAACCCGAGCCTTCCGGAGCGCCGCATAGTACGCGAGCGAGTTCTCCACCGGATCCGTCGGATCATCCTCCGCGTGAAGCAGGAACGTCGGCGGCGTCCGGTTGCTGACGTGAAGAGCCGGATTCAGCGCGAAACCCTTCTCGGGGACAGACAAATGCCCGGGATAGAGGGCCACCGCAAAATCTGGTCGGCAGCTCACCTTGTCGGCCGCGTCCACAGCCGGATACAGACGGTCCTCGAAACGCGTGCTCATCGCCGCGACCATGTGGCCGCCTGCCGAAAAGCCGAGCACACCGATCCTATGCGGATCAATACCCCATTCCACGGCGTGGAAGCGCACGAGCCCCACCGTCCTCTGCGCGTCTTGCAGTGCCGTCAGACAATCTCGATACGGGCCTGACTTCAGGCATGGCACACGGTATTTCAGCAACACGCACGTGATGCCCTTCGCCGTCAGCCACTCACACGCCTCCGTACCTTCAAGATCGATGGCCAGGACGTTGTAGCCTCCACCCGGAAACACGATCAGCGCCGCACCCGTGTTGCGTCCCTCTGGCGGATAGACGGTCATCGTGGGGTGCGAGACCCTGTCGACATAGACCCAAGGCCTGCCACCGACCAGCTTCTTTCGACCGCGGCTGTCTATAACGGTGTCGGAAACCTCAGGCCCTTCGACGGGCCGCGCGTTAGGGGCCGCACCCGGCCAAATCGGGATCTGCGTGTGGCCCGGCGATGGCTGCCAGGCGGTTTGCGCCGCGCACAGACCGGCAGGCGAGAGCAGCAGACAGACAACCATACGCATCCACGCGTCACGTCGCATCACGCCTCTGAGTGTCCGTGGCCGTCCAACGACTTAGCCTTAACGGGCGGGCCCGGCCAGTTCAAGGCTGGGTTAGGTGGCCACGAGGTGCGGAAGCCCGCGATCGGCCTCATGATCAACAGGCCCCAGCCAGGCAGAACCGACGCACGACGTCCAGCGCTGGCACGTCGACGTGCTGTCGCAGGGTCAGCGCTCTCCCGGCGACCTCGAAGGTTTCCTGTGAGGCAAAGGCAACGGGCACTGACAGATACCGTAGCGTAATACGGTTGCCCGTCCGCGCATACCGTGCGCTAGTCCCGTATTCGGCCACCAGTAGGGTGCCGTCGACCAACCGTTCGAACCGCTCGTTGCGGAATGCGACTGTATCGTTGAGGATCTCCAGGTAGCCAGCGACGAGTTGTGTAGGCGGAGTATTCGCGTCGCCGAGGACAGGGGTCGGGAGAGTGCCGACAATGGCCATCTCGATGTATCGCATCCGGCCTTCACCTCAGGTGGGCGCCGCCTGATCGGGGATCACGGCTTCGCGAGAGTCAAGAACAGCCGACACCCTCGCACCTGAGGGTCACAAACAGTTCGGCTCGGATTTTCCACGAGCCGCCGACCCTTCTCCAATGGGCTGCGTACCGCCCTCCGACACGGCGCGGTCCGTTGGGGGTCGTCCAAGAGCCCACCCAAACCCCGATCTCGGCTGCGCGCTCCCCCGATGAGCTGACCTCAACTGATTCCGGAGTTCGCACGTACAAAACATCGCCGGCGCGGGCGAACTCTGCGCGCCATCTTTCCCGCTCTTCCGCCCTGCCGTGGAACAGGTCTCCACTTCCCACGGTGACCTGGTACTCAACATCGAGGAAGGACACAACTGCCTCGACATCGTGTCGAGCGATGGCCGCGTTGGATTGCTTGCGGAGGCTCCGAACCTCGTCTGCGGGCGTCGGGCCGCGTGCTGATTCGACAGTTCCCAATCGGGCCAAGAGCATCAGTGCGAGTACCCTCATAGACACTACCTCGTCTTCTGTTGTCGGCCCAACTTGAATTTCAGCGGCATCGTAGTCGTTTGCTGCCTAATTCGCCAACGCAGCACCTACAGCTTCAGCCAACCGACTACTTGGCCATGGACCGGATTGGTGCACTCCATCGAAACGGACCCCACTCGATGATGAGCTGCCCGGTACCTGCGTGTTCGGGAGCGATGCGGATAGTGAACCGCTCCACGTTGTCGGACAACGAATCCACCACCATGGGCCGCCTCGCGAGGTCGCGTGCGGCCCGGTAGGACGTGCCCCATTGACCCGACTCGCGATTGATGATCAGCGAAACACCCTGCTCGGTCGGCAACGTGAAGAGTGTGTACGTGCCGGGCCGCAGCAGGGCGCCGGCCAGCTCGATCGGCCCCGTGGTGGTCAGCTGCGTGGCGGCGTTGGCGCCGGTGCGCCAGACCTGATCGTACGCAATCAGGTCGCCCACGAGCGTTCGCCCGCGCCGCGCGGGGCGGCTGTAATCGATGGTCAGCGTGGCATTGCCCACCGTGGCGCGCACGGTGTCGCGCGGGCTCAAGGACCTCGCGAGCCCGAGGCGCTGCTCGTCGGCGGCGAACCGCGCCGCGATCGCATCGATGTCCGGCAGGTTCGTAATGCGGCGAACCTCCTGCTTATAGGTGGTGCCCTGGCCCGAGTACGACGTCATCTGGCCGTTCGCATCCACGCGTGCTATTCCCGAGCCCGCCAGGCCAGTACTACTGATGGCATAGGAGCCATCGGACCGACGTTCGATGTCCGCGTAGCCCACGTTGCCTTCGTCCCATCCCTCGAAGAAGTACTGGCCGATCCGGGCGCGTGTCGTGTCCCCCTGGCGGCGCGCCGCATCCAGCAGCAGCTCCCAGGTAGCGTACACGAACGCGTTCCAGGGGACGGTTTCGGCGTAACTCTTCTGGAACGCCCACGATCGCGTCCCGGCCGGCGTGGTGCGGGTGAACGACGTGGCGCGATCGGTGAAGGTCGCGGTGTGGCGGATCGTCCGATCCGCCGGAGGTGCATTCGGGATATCAGTGTCCATCGACCAGCTCATCATGACGCCGTCACGCCCCAGCTTGGCTTCCCAATGGCGGCGGGTCACCGTCGGGGAGCGTCCGATCGCATCGCCGACAATGCGGTTTCCGGTCCGGGTGACGCGTTCCACCGAGGTGGTGTCGTTGCCGAGAGTGGACACGAACCCGTAGGTCTGGGCTCGCGCGCAGGCGGCGAGGACCGGCAGCAGGGCGAGGGCTCCAATGGTGCGGTAACGCATGCGGCGCATCGGTGTTCCTTTCGGTTACGATCCCAAAGGTAGTCACCGGAAGGCTATTCCACGCCGGGATCGCCGCATCGTCACCAGTTCTTGACCCGCCGGAACCCTCAGCCGTTGAAGACGCCGGGGGCGCCGCTGAACGACCTATGCTTCGGCTGCGGGCGTCGCGACTTGTTAAATCGGAGTCCTGAGCGCCCCGTCTTCGAGTGGCGGTGTCGATCGCCCGTCGCCGTCCGCAACGATCGACATCAATCTGGCCGAGTCGGCGGCGGCGAGTGTGGGCTATCCCCGCTATGTGTTCAGTGGCTGCTCAATCCTGGCCTGACGGGCCGAGTTCAGTGCTGTTGCCCTCTCTGTCAATATGAGTGAGACACCGAGTTCCTTGGAGTTTAGTGTAGGAGGGTGAGGAAGCAGTCCCCATGGGTTCCCCCATTGCTGTT
>JAYVJS010000305.1:0-2005 GCA_043769075.1 Gemmatimonadota bacterium
GCGGCATCACCCAGCACATCGGTGCCTATCATGTGACCCTGGCTGACGGCAAGAAAACGATCACGTTCCTCGATACGCCGGGCCACGAAGCCTTTACCGCCATGCGGGCGCGGGGCGCTCAGGTCACCGATATCGTGGTGCTCGTCATCGCGGCCGACGACCAAGTCATGCCCCAAACGATCGAAGCGATCAGCCACGCGAAGAATGCCGGCGTTCCGATGATCGTCGCCATCAATAAGGTGGACTTGCCGACCGCCAACGTCCAGAAGGTCAAGCAAGATCTCTTGCAGCACAACGTGGTTCTGGAGGAGTTCGGCGGCAACGTGCTTTCGGCCCCGATTTCGGCGAAAAAGGGCACCGGCATCGAACACCTCCTCGAGCAGATTCTACTCCAGGCCGAAATCCTCGACCTCAAGGCCAATGCCGATGCCCCCGCCACCGGCACCGTGCTCGAAGCCACCCTCGATCCGGGCAAGGGACCGCTCGCAACCGTGTTGGTCCAGCGCGGGACGTTGCGGGTCGGCGACAACTTCATTTGCGGCAAGTTTTCCGGCCGGGTTCGGGCCTTGAGCGATGAACGCGGTAAGACCGTCAAAGAAGGCGGGCCGTCGATTCCGCTCCGGGTCCTCGGGTTTGAAGGTGTCCCGGCCGCGGGCGACGTGTTCTTGAGTTTGGCCGATGCCGTTGAGGCCCGCGACATCGCCCAGAAGCGGCAACGACTCGACCGAGAGGCGCAAAACCGCCGGAGCCAGCGCGGCGCGTCACTCGAGGATATCAGCCGACAACTCAAGGCCGGTCAGGTCAGTCAGCTGCGGATCATCATCAAGGCCGACCAAGGGGGTCCGGCTGAAGCGTTGGCCGATGCCCTGGCGCAGTTGTCGACCAGCGAGGTGCGCGTCGACATCGTGCACCGCGGAGTCGGGGCCATTACCGGCAGCGACGTCCTCCTCGCCAAGGCATCCGGCAGCATCATCCTCGGCTTCCACGTCCGACCGGACGCCAATGCCCGGCAGTTGGCCGAGCAGGAGCAGGTCGACGTCCGGACCTACCGGATCATTTACGAAGCCGTCGAGGACGTGAAGAACGCGCTCGAGGGCCTGCTCAAGCCGGAGGAAAAGGAAACCATCCTCGGCGAGGCCGAAGTCATCGAGCTGTTCAAGGTGTCGAAGATCGGGACGATTGCCGGCAGCATGGTCCGAGCCGGCACAATCGTGCGGACCGCCAAGGTCCGGGTCGTTCGCGATGGTAAGACGGTCTATACCGGCCTGATGTCGAGCCTCAAGCGGTTCAAGGATGACGCGAAGGAAGTCAAAGAAGGACTCGAGTGCGGGATCGGAGTCGAGAATTTCAATGATGTGAAGGTCGGCGACCGGATCGAAGCATTCCGGGTCGACGAAGTGAAGCGGACCTTGGCGAGCCCGCCAGTCAGTTCGGCCACCTAGGCCGGACCGGTGGCACGATCGTCCCCCGCTTCGAAACGCCGGCCCGACCAAGTGGCCGAGGTCGTCCGGCAGGTTGTCGCGGAGGCATTGTTGCGGGAGATTCGGGACCCTCGAATCCAAATGGTGACGATCACCGGTATCGAGGTGAGCCCGGATTTGTCGTATGCCAGAATTCTGGTGACGGTTCATGGCGACGAGACCGCCCGCGACCAGGCCCTGGAGGGCCTCGAGCGAGCCTCGGGCTTTCTCCGCTCCCGAGTGGCCAAGGCCCTGGACACCCGGATCACGCCGGCCTTGACGTTCGTGGCCGATAGAGGCCAGGAGCACGCCGCCAAAATCGAGGCCATCCTGGGCGCCCTCAAACGGGGGGAGGAGGCGCCCTGACGGGTGGCCTTCTGATCGACAAACCGGCCGGGATGACCTCGCACGACGTTGTGGCGTCGGTGCGCCGCCGGTTCAATACCAAGGCGGTCGGGCATACCGGAACCCTCGATCCGTTCGCGACCGGGCTGGTGGTTCTGGTGCTCGGTGGGGCTACCCGACTGGCTCGTTTCGTCGAGGCT
>JAYVJS010000306.1:0-8883 GCA_043769075.1 Gemmatimonadota bacterium
CACGGCGGGTCCTGGGCCGGCTACCGGGCCGAGTTACTGCGGTTTCCAAGTCAGCACACCTCAATGGCGGTCCTCTGTAACCGGGCCGATGCGGATCCAAGCGGCCTGGCCGATCGGATGGCCGAGGTCGTGCTGGCTGGGGTCCTTGAATCGCCGAAAGGAGCCGCCGCGGCATCACCGGCTGTCGCCGCCGCCGTGGTCCTGTCCCCAGAGGCCCTGGCCGCTCGGGTCGGCATTTGGCGGGGAAGGAAGTCGGGGGAGGAACGGGTCATTGCCCTCGTGGCGGGTCAGTTGGTGTTCAAGATCGGCGGAGATCTGCCCCTGGTCCCGATCTCCGCCGACCGGTTCTCCCTCATGGGCAGCTATTCGATCCGGTTCGAAACCGAGCAGGGGAGGCCGGTCCTGATTCCGGAACAGCCGGAACTCGGCGACGAGAAGTACGATCTGATCCCCCCGTATCAGCCCGGCGCGGCCCAGCTGAGGGCCTTGGCCGGGAAATACTACGCCGACGAACTCGGGGTGACGTGGCAGGTCCGGGCCGATAGCGGCGGGCTCAAGGTCGAAGACTTCCGGGGTCGAGAACTCACTCGCCTAACGCCATCATCCGCCGATGTCTTCGGCAGCACCCTCGGCATCGGGGTCCGTTTTCTGCGCGGCGCCGATCGCCGAGTCACGGGTCTCTCCGTGCAGGCCGGCCGGGTGAGAAACATCCTATTCAGTCGGGCGCGATAATCCCAGGTCGCCCTCGGTTGCGGGCTAGGGCGCCTGTCGAGAACCCCCGCCCTCACTCCGCCCGGCTGAACGGCGGACCCGCACCTTCACCTGGCCTCGCACGCGGCGCAGAACGGATGACACCCTCGCGTGGTACCAGCGGCCCACTCGGTGTTGTCACGGTGGCGACGATGCTCTTCCTTGCCGTGGCGCCCCAGGCGGCTGGGCAAGACCCGGAACGCCCGCCGACGGCTGCGGACGCACCGCCCCCGAACCTCAAGGGGCGCAATCCGAGGCCCCGAGGCGCCATTCCAGCGGTTCTCGCCGCGTTCGACCGATACGATATCGTGGGAATGCCCGAAGCCCATGGCATGAAGGATGTCGATGACTTCATCCTCTCCCTGATCCGTCATCCCGACTTCCCCCGCAAGGTCAACGACATCGCCGTGGAGTGCGGCAATTCCCTCTACCAGCCGATTCTTGACCGGTACTTCGCCGGTGAGAATGTGCCCTTCACCGAGGTCAGTGTCGTCTGGCGGAACACCACCCAGCCGATGTGCAGCCTGTCGGGCTTCTTTCAACTGTTGTTCCCTTTCGTGCGCAAGATCAATGCGACGCTGCCGGCTGGCGAGAAGCTCCGGGTGTTGGCAGGGGATTCGCCGATTGACTGGGACGAGGTGAAAACGCAGGCCGCCTCCGGCCGGAGTACATGGACCGAGACGGCAGCATTGCCTCGGTGATGGAAAAGGAGGTCCTTTCCAAGCATCGAAAGGCCCTCATGCTATTCGGAGTGTTCCATCTCTTCCATGGCAAGGAAAGTGCGGTCTCGGCGTACGAGAAGAGGTACCCTGGGGTAACCTTCGTCATCGAGACCCATGCCGGCTTCGGGAACGGCACGCCCCTGGCCAGGTACAACGATCAGCTGGAGGCCTGCCCGTCTTCATGGCCGGTGCCATCGCTGGCGGCGATCAAAGGCACCTGGCTGGCTGACCTCGGGATGAGTTACTTCCTGCCGCCACCCATTAGCGTCGGCGCAGACTGCAAGGTTCACAACGAGTATTCGGAGGAGATGGAGAAGGGCCTTGCCAGCATGGTCGACGGGTACCTCTACCTTGGGCCGCAAGCCACCTTGCTGGAGGAGCCGCTTCCCGCCAGTATCGCTCTGGACGCCGAATCCATGAAGGAGATGCAACGGCGACTGGCGATCCTTGGTTTCCCCAGTGACGACATCCAACCGTCGCGAATAGTCGCGGCAGCGGCGGCTCCCTTCATGCCGGTCATCGATCTTGAGGCCCTGAAGAAAGAGTACGCCCCATTGTTTGAACAAATGATCGACGCCTGCCTCAAGAAGTGAGGCAGCCAGATGGCCCGTTCCCGGCAATTGGAATCCACGGAGGTAAGTCAATGCGGTTCGAAACACTCGCTGTTCACGCCGGCCGCGCGATCGACCCGGCCACCGGGGCCGTCGCGACCCCGATCCACCTGTCCTCCACCTATGCCCGGGGCCCCGACGGCCAGGGCCTCCACGGGTTCGGCTACGCCCGGTACGACAATCCCAACCGGCACGCGCTCGAGGTGGCGGTCGCGGCCTTGGAAGGGGGCATCGGAGCGATGGCGTACTCATCCGGCTCGGCCGTCACCACGGCCGTTTGCCGCGCCCTCGGCCCCGGCGCCCTGGTCCTCGCCCCCGACGATCTCTTCTACGGAACCCGTACCCTGTTGCTCGGCACCCTCAAAGAATGGGGGCTGCAGAGCCAGTTCGTCGACATGAGCGACTTGGCCGCTCTCCGTGCGGCCCTGACCGCCAAGCCCCGACTCCTGTGGCTCGAGACCCCGTCCAATCCCCGGCTCAAGATCACCGACCTCGGCGCCGCCAGCGAGCTTGCCCATCAGGCCGGCGCGCTGGTCGTGGCGGACAACACCTGGGCCACCCCCACGATCCAGACCCCGATCGCGCTCGGGGCCGACGTCGTGATCCACAGCGCGGTCAAGTACTTCGGCGGGCACTCAGACACCAGCGCCGGCTTGGCGGTGGTGGCCCGGGACGACGGTTTCTCCGCCAAGCTCCGGGAGATTCAGAAGTACGAGGGAGCGGTCCCGTCGCCCTTTGACTGCTGGCTGGTCCACCGGGGCCTCCACTCGCTCCCGGCCCGGATGCGGCAGCACTGCGACACAGCGGCGGCCGTGGCTGGGTTCCTCTCCCGCCACCCGCGAGTCGAGGCGGTTCATTACCCCGGCTTGCGGAGCCACCCAGGCCACGCGATCGCGGCCGCCCAAATGAAGGCCGGGGGCGGGATGGTGTCGTTCCAGGTGCGCGGGGGACGGGACGAGGCGATCGGCGTGGCGTCGCGGACCGCCCTCTTTATCCGCGCCGGCAGCCTCGGCGGGGTGGAGAGCCTGATCCAGCATCACGCCACGGTCGAGGGCCCCGGATCGAAGACGCCGCAGAATCTGCTTCGGCTTTCGATCGGCCTCGAACATCCGGAGGACCTGATCAATGACCTTGACCACGCCCTGGGCCGCACCGACGCGGCCTGATCGTGGCTCCACGAAACCCCGGCCGCCGTGACTCGGCCGGCACATCGACGATTTTGACTTGGTGGTGATGAACTGAACCGGGTTGGTGCCTAACGTCATTGCGAACGCCGCAGACCCGGTCGGCCCGAATGCCACGTGGCCACAACCATGAGGCAGTGGGCCGTTCCCGGTGACGATGCTGTTCTGTCTAGTGACCACCTCAGTGAGTGGTCCGGGGATATCGTGCCCACGGCTTCGGAGGGCCGATCGGCCCACTCCTCGTGCCGGTCGTCGTCGGCGCCTACGGGCCGACTATCGCTGCCGTCGTGACGACCGGCCTTGGGGCGGGCTGGAAATCGGTTTGGGTGCTGCTTGGCAGGTATCTCAACTTCCGGGCACCGCCGTTCTGGTACTTGGTCGCGATTCTGACGCCGTGCCTGACCGGCTTTGCGGCCATTCTGTTAGCCAAGACTCGGGGGGTAGAGGTCGGCGCCTTCAGCTTGAAGGCCGCAGCCCTGGTCCCGATGGCGTTTGTCGCGGGTCTCCCCTTCGGGCCGCTGGCCGAAGAGCTGGGGTGGCGCGGGTTCGCTCTCCCGAGGCTGGCCCGCCAGGGGACCTTGATCCGAGCGGCGCTTATCGTTGGCGTCGCCTGGACGTTCTGGCACTTGCCCCTCTATTGGGCGCCGGCGGGCACCGGTATTAGCGGCGAGCATCCGGGACTGGCCGATGTCGCCTTCTACCTGGTCGAGGTGACCTGCCTTTCCTTCTTGTTCGCCTGGGTGGCTCGCCACTCCGCCGACAACCTGGTCCTGGCAATCCTCCTTCATCTCTCGGTCATTGCCAATCTCCCCGGGCTCTTTTTTGCCGGCTTGGAACCGGTACCGGGAATCGGCTTCAGTCCATTGGCGCGACAGGTTGCTGAGATTGGGGTGATCCCGCTCGGCGTTCTGGTCCTGGCTATCGTCGTGATCGAAGGCAGAGTCTGGTGGCGGCGCGGTGAAGGCGCCGAGTGAGACCCTCAGCCTAGCGGCTGAACCGGCGCCTTAGGACCGGTTACTTCCTCGTCAACAAGAGGTTGTAGTACTCCAAGTCCATCCGAACGGTCGCCGGGGCCTGGCCCCCATCGGCAAACCTGAGCCGCAACCTGTCACCCGCGAACGCGCCACCACCCAGGTACGTCATGGCCAATCCCGATAATCCCAGAGCCGGGACCGCGGCCGTGACCTTGCCATCGACGATCGCGATCTCGGCGCCACCCCCATTCCGGTCGACGTAGGTTCCGGCAAATCGGTTGATATCGCCGTCCATGGCCTGGGCTTGGTCGGCTCCCCGATCGCCGAGGATCAGCCTGGCGATCTCGACCGCATACTGCTCCGGATTCTCACCACCCGAGAAGAGCACCACGACACTCAGCGAATCGTCAGGAAAATAGAGATTCTCCGAGACAAAACCGTCGATGCCCCCCCCGTGGTGGAGGACCTTCCGGCCGAGGCGAGGCCGTACCGCGATCCCCATTCCGTAGCCTGGAACCGTACCATCATTGAGGGCGGTTGGTGTGATCATCGTTTGGTAGGCGGCCGCCCCGAGAATCGTGCCGTTGCGATGGAGCGCCTCGTTCCAGGCCACCTGATCGATCGCCGACGAGCAGAGCGAGCCGGCGGCATAGGGCCACTGGTGGCTCATCGTGCCCTTGTAGATCAGACCGGTGGAATCAATGTCGTAGCCCGTGACCGCATTCGTGTGGATCTTGGAGTCGCTACAGTAGTACGAGTCCTTCATCCCGGCTTGGTCGAACAGGTGTTTCTGCACGTACTCCTCGTAGGGCATCCCGCTGGCCTTAGCGATAATCAGCCCCGCCAGGAAAAAAGCGGAATTGGTGTACCGCTGTTCGTCGCCCGGCTCGAAATCGAATGGCTGCTTCGAAAGCAGCGCGACCAAGGTATCCCGGTCAAGTCGGCGCGGGGCGAACGCGCGGAAGGCGGGGATTTCGGTGTAATTGCGGATGCCCGAGGTGTGGTTGAGCAGGCGACGAACCGGAATCTTCCGGCCTCCGGTGTTGTAACCCGGCAGGTACTTGGTGACGTCGTCGTCGAGGTTGATCTTTCCTCGTTCCACCAACTGGAGCACCGCCGCGGCGGTGAACTGCTTGGTGACCGAGCCGATCTGGTACCCCGCGTGCGGCGGAGTCGGCACGTCGAGTTCGATGTTGGCCTTGCCGAAGGCCCGGACCGCGATCGTGTCCCGGCCTTTGACGACCGCTATCGAGGCCCCCGCCACCTTCCCCCGTGCAATCGGGCCGTTGATGATCGAGTCGATCTTGGCGACCAGGGCCGCCCGCTCAGGGCCGGTCGCTTCAGTCTCGTTCCTGGGGCCGGTACACCCGGTTGTCGCCACCAGCAGGCCTGCCATCAACAGGCGTTTCATTGTCGATTCTTTCGAGGATGTCGGTCTAGCGTTTGCCCACGTTCAGCTTGATCGGCTCGCCCGGCAGGACGAACCGCATTCGCTCAATACCAAGACAGGCAATGTCCTTCCGCGGCCCCGGATTGGCAAGGAACTCCGCGATGATCCCGGTCGTACAGGTGGATTGAACCGAGAGCGCCGCATGCGAAGCAGCCGGCAAGACCATGAGTGTCCCGTTCGGCACGTGCTCGCCACCATCTTGCCATACTCCGGCGGCGTCTCCGGATCGAGCGCACCAACTGTCACCAACGCGGGCACATCGGAATACACTGGTTCGTTCATTGACGGATCGGACGCCTTGACCTTCCACACGGTTCGACAGAAGCCCTCGTCGCCAATCCCGAACGAGCTGAATTTGGCCGCTTCCACCAACGCCGGCGGCCACTTGTCATCGAGTGTGACACGGAACTGCGCGGGCGAGTTATGGATATCGTCGACGCACGCGGTGTTAATGTAAAATCCTGTCGAGCTGATCTTCGCCGGCTCGAGTCCCTCTGGCCCGCGATAGATTGAAATCGACTGGATCTCCGCGATCGTCGCGCCGTCGCCTCGGAGCAGCGCGTCGATCAGCCGCGGAACGAGCGGGACCGTTGCCGACTCAAAGTTGGCGCCATGAACCATTCCGAACGCAGTGTTGGCCTCGATCCTCGTCTCCCCGATCGTGAGGGGCCCGTTGCCCAGTTGCTCGATCAAGCCAATAAACCGGGCCCGGAGATTGGGATAGGCGGCGCTGCAGGCGGCGTCAGCCGCGCAGAGGGCAAAGATCCGAGTCAGTCCGTTGAGATGGGCCACCCAACTGTCGCGCGGATCGCGCTGCGAGGGGTGCGGTGAATCGAGGATGATCGAGCGGACCCCAGGAGGATGAAGCGCCAGATACCGGGCGCCCCAGAAACTGCCATGCGAGCTGCCGAAAACGTTCCATTGCGCGATGCCGAGCCCAATCCGCAGGTCGGCGACATCTTGGGCGGCTTCGGCGAGGGTGTAGGCCTGCACCGGGATGTGACGTGCATTCACGAGGTCCCAACATTGCTGCACGGCGCGTGGGAACGCTTCGGGCCTCGAAGCCTCCTCAACGTCGCAGAGGAGATTGGGCTCCGAATACCCGTTGCCGCGTAGTTCGAGCGCGATGATGTCGCGGGTTTCTCGGATCGGACTCTTGGCGAGCTGGTCGAGGAAATAGAAGGCGCTGATCCCGGCGCCCCCGGTCAGATAGGCGAGCGGATCAGGTCTCGGCCGGGCCGAACGCGCTTTCAGGATCACATACCCGATCTTCTGCACCGCGCTGCTTGCGGGGTTGGTCCGATCCTGTGGCACCAGGAGCTGACCGCAGACAAGCTCCGTATCGGCAATCCGCAGGGTACATGCTTCCGGCACGGCGCGCGGCATGCCGGAGACGCCCGACCGTGGCGCCTGGGCAGCCATTGGTGGGCGGATGGCAGCCCCGAACGAGAGCGCCGCGACGATCAATCGTTTGATACCCACGTGGCATTCCTTAAGGGAGGGACACGATCCGCTATCCGACCGCGAGCGCGGCCCGGTTCACGCCGGTGGTGCGCGCCCAACGCCAATACAACTCCCGCGCTCGCCGAGCGATCGGACCGTACTCGAGGCGGCGTTGCTCAGACCGCAAACATGGCGTCACCTTCTCATGGTTGCCGGTCGAAAAGATCTCATCCGCCTCGGGCAACTCCTCGGTCCGCACCACCCGCTCCACCACCTGATAGCCGTCGTCCCGAAGCAGGGCCATGGCCCGCTGCTTCGTGATGCCGCTCAGGAACGTCCCGTTCGGCACCGGCGTGATGCACTCGGCGCCCCGGACCAGGAAGAGGTTCTGTGCGGTGAAGTCGGCCACGGCACCAAGGGGATCCCGAATCACCGCATTGTCAAAGCCCTTCGCCCTCGCGTCCATGACCGCCATCGTGGCCAGGGCATAGAGACACCCAGCCTTGGCATGGCTCGGCGCCTGGTCCGCCGCCGGGCGGCGGTAGCCTGAGAGACAGGCCGAGAAGCCCGGGGCGACCTTGGCTGGATCCTCGGTGAGGAGATCGCGGTTATCCTCCTCGAACCCGGGCGTGTGGGTCAACACGTGGGTCGGGTAATCGGCTCGGGATAGGTGGCCGGGATTTTCCAATCGAGATACTCGTTGATGTCTTTGTTGAGATCGAGCTTCCCCTGTTCGACCAGCTGCATCAGGCTGGTCCAATTGAAGAGCTTGGAAATCGACCCGATCCGAAACATGGTGCGCTCGGGGTGGGCCGGCTGGATTTCCTCTGCCACGGTCGCCTCTGACGAAGCGGAGCTTGGGTCCATGCGGTTCGAAACCCTCGCGGTCCACGCCGGCCGCACCATCGACCCCGCCACCGAGGCGGTCGCGACCCCCAACCCATTTGTCCTCGACCTACGCTCGAGGGCTGGCGGCCAGGGCCTCCACGGATTGGCTACGCCCCGTGCGACAACCGCAACCGGCACGCGCTCGAAGCGGCAGTGGCCGCGCTTGAAGGGGGCGCCGCCGGGAAGGCGCGTTTTCATCCGGCTCGGCCGTCACCACGGCCGTCGGCCGCGCCCTCGGCCCCGGCGCGCTGGTACCAGCAACCGGCTCATGTCCGTATCCTATCGTGGAGTCAATGGGTGTTGTTCGCCTTGGGGCCAGGTCCACACTCGGCGACCGGGGTTGGCTCGATCAAACCCGAGCTGCCCCTTGGAAACGTACAGGACGATGGCGGCCGCGATGACCTCCGGGACGGTCCTGGCACCGAGGGATAGCAGGTCCGTCTCTGGACCATTGAGCACCCCCGCCAACTGGAACGAGTCGTTCATCTGAGAATGGATCATCACGCCGATCAACGCCGTACCGCCGAGTTTGTTGGAGAAAAACATCATGATAATGGTCCCGGCAACGCACCCGATCGTGAAGACGGCGTGGCCGAAGATCCAGCCAAGTGGGTCTGCGAAAAGCCCCGGTAATCGGGCCGGAAAGTGCCACGCGGCCCAAAGGAGTCCGAGAAACACCGCCGCCTTGAGCGGGGCGTACTTCCCTTGCAAGAACGACGACCCAAACCCACGCCACCCGAGCTCCTCACCAACTCCTCCACCATCTGTGAACAGCCCAGCGAGGAACCAGGCCCAGACCGGAAGCCAGCCGAATTGCCCCGGGGTCCAGGTGAACTGCCCGGGTGCCGCAAAGGTGTAGCA
>JAYVJS010000307.1:0-2318 GCA_043769075.1 Gemmatimonadota bacterium
GTCACCGGTGGCGGCAACCAGAATATCGCGGGGGGCTTCGACCGGGACTTAGGGCCCTGCCGGGTCGGTGGTGTCTTCTCCAGCCGACAGGGCCGGCTCTAACGCTGGCGCCACTCGGCGGCGGAGAAGTCGAAACCGAGCGATTCGCCCCGGAATCGCTCTCGAGTCCACCGGACCCGCTCCGGGGTCACGCCGAGATACCAGGTCTCCAGCTTCCTGGGCTTCCTTTCGACGAACGCCGCCGGGGTCAGCACCGCCGTGGCGCCCCCTGATTCGGGATCGCGGACCGACTGGTACCGGATCAATGCCACGCCCCGTTTCCGCGCCGTGGCCGCCTCGGCCTGGCAGGCGCCATAATCGGCCGGGTCGGTCCATTTCTTCCGTTGCCTGGCGTAGGGCGGCTCCCGCAAATCGATCGTGGTTCCTCGAACCGTGACCTGAAAGATCGTTTGGGCAGCCGGATCGATCTTGTCGAGGGCCGGGCTCGCCATCAGGAATCTCCAGCGCCAATACCCGAGCTCGGCACAGGCGGTGCGAACCTCGTCCGCGCCGTAGAACACCCCCGGATCCTCGGGACGGCGGAACCGCGACCCAAAGGCGGTGGGCGGGTAGCGAAACGGCGTTGCCAGCAAGTAGTGGAGTCCGGCGGTTGCGTCTGGCAGGGGCGGCTTGGCCCGCTCCAGGAGGTCTTCCAGGAGGCGTTGCTCGGCGAGCGAGTCGACCAAGACCATGGTCGACACCACATGCTGGGCCTCGACCGCCCGCCAACACTCAAACTTTGCCACGAACCGCGTCGAGATACTGGACCACTTGGACTAAGCCTTCGACCGTCTTGATGTCGTCGATGGGCCGCCGCCCGCCCAGCGCGGTGTTCGGGCCGGTGAGCCAGGTGCGGGCTTGGTCGCCGTGACCGAGGAGCGCGTCGAGGGAGCGGAACATCCGGATGAAGAGCAGGGCCATTTCCCACTCCCGCTTCCGGGCCGGATCGAGGTGGTAGCTGCCACTGGCCAGGCGGGACGCGGTGGCCCGGCTCAGGCCGAGGACATCGGCCAGGTCGGACTGAGTCAGGCCGAGGAGGTTGGCGGCCCGGAGGGCGGCTTTCGAGACCGTGAGGTCGGGGCGCGGTTCAAGAAGTGGGATGGTCATCAGCCAGTCTCAGCCATAGTTGCAGTAGCAACAATAACACATTTCTATTGCTACTGCAACTATGGCTCAGCGGACCTTTTCCACCGTCGCGAGCACGATCTTTTGATCGCCTGGGTGAGACCCTACCTCGTCGAGGGGGGCCGTTTGACGGCCGGGACACCCTGCTGGGGCGTGGCCCAGAGGTATTCGTCGGTCAACATTTCAGTCGGCAGATAGCGCCCCGCAAAGCTCGGCTGAATTCCGGCCCGGCTCAACACCGCCGCACCGAGCCCCACCGTGCCAAGGAGCCAGGTGGCAATGACGGCCGCGCCCAGAATCAGCGTGCCGGCCACCGGAACCCAGCCGAAAACCACCCACGCCAGCCACACCGACGCCACCGCGGCGAGCCCGACCACCAGGTATCGAAAGCTGTTAGGCGACAGCGCGTCGCCGCGGGCCAAACGCCGCCGGGTGTGGCTCTCACCCATCGCGTGGGAGACGGCCAAAAATCCGCCCAGGACCCCGGCGATCACCAGGAGCGCATAGACCGCCACCACGAACGGCACCAGCAGCACTCCGACGACGCTCAAGACCAGGCCGACGACCAGCATGCCGAAGGTGGGGACGATCAGCACCTGTGAGAGGACCCCGACCAGGAACGACCGGAGGAAACTGTGGCTGACCGTGTCGGACACGACCTCGAGATTCGGCTTACCGAAAAGCACTAAGCCGAAGCCGAGAATTCCTAACGTAAGGAAGGAGCCGACCACCCCAGCGAGATTGGTGACGGTTCGGGCGAGCGGTCCGGAGGCCGGCGCGGCCAGTGCCGGTTCGGGCTTGAAGGTTTGGCTCCGCCCGTCAATGGTGCCGCCGAGGTTCTTGATGACCCCGCCAAAGGAGAGCGCATCACCCTCGACGACGGCGCCCCGGTGGACCAAGATGTCGCCGTCGAGGGCCACGACATTGCCTTGGACCCGGCCGTACACGTCCGCTCGCCCGTTAATGACCAGGAGGTTGCCGGGGATCGAGTCGGTTGAGCCGACGCTGAAGTTCCCTAAATGAGTCTCGCCGCTCGGTACGTTGATCCGGATCGAAGCCGTGGGGGCCTTAACCAGATCGCGCAGCTGCCGTTCGAGGGCTCGAGGATTCGTGATGTCCGACATGGCGATCAGCGGCGCATTCGGATCATCGAG
>JAYVJS010000308.1:0-3725 GCA_043769075.1 Gemmatimonadota bacterium
GAACCGGGAGCCGCCACTAGAAAAGTCAGTCGGGAGAAAGGCCAGCCCGACATCAATCAGGCCCGCGACCAAAAACAGACCTCCGAAAGCAGTTACCAGCTGCCAGGCTCGCACCCGCTCAAACTCGGACCGGCGGGGTGCTGGCCCTTCAGATCCCACGATTACCTTCGCTTCGGCCATGCCGTCGCCCCAGTCGTTAAAAACTGTAGAGTTTAGAACCACCAGTTGGTGTCGAAAACGCGCTGATAGATACCAGAATCGCAAGATGGTCGCCAGTCAGAGCCCTTGGGGACTCGACCCGCCCAGCCGAACGGAGGACGGACCCAGTGGCGAGGCCCACCGATGCTGCCGTCGCGATAGCGCAGCTATCGTGCCGCTAGCGGGCACAGAACCTGCTCGGCCCATTAGCTTTAGGCACCCGTTGCGGCATCACGACAGTTCGCCCGGTGGCATCGACGGACCGGAATTCCGATTTTGCGGGGGATTACCAGTGGAACTAGCGAGTGAGATAGAGCGGCCGGTCCGAGAGTCGACGGCGGCGATTTGACTACCATCCACACCGCTGCCCGGGTGGCCCAAACAGTCCTGGCAGCGCAAGGGGAGAAACCGACGCGGGTCCGGGCCGGCGGCGGCTTTTCCTTCTCCCGGGCTTCCGCCGCTGAACGGGCTGTCGGGCCCCTCTTTGGCGTCTTCCTGACCTACGGCGTTGCTCGAATCCAGGAGGTTTTTCCGGTCCTGGAGGTTGCCCACCTCGCCCAGGTTATCGGCATCCTTTGCTTGGCGGTTCTCGCGACGAGTATCGGCGTGACGGGCTGGGTGGCGATGTGGCGCCAGTCGTTCACGCTTCGCGCCATGGTCGGACTGTTCGGCCTGGCCCTGATCACGATCTTCCTAGGGATCTGGGTCGCGGGTTCCTGGTACTACTTCAAGGAGAAGTACATCATCCAGTGGCTGTTGTTCCTGATTGGAGCCATCCTCTTTCGTGATCGAACGATCATGAGAACCTCGATCGCCATGGTGAGCGCCGCCGTGACGGCGGCTGCATGGATGGCGGTCTCAGGCCAAGCCAACATGGGCGGCGATGTCGATCGGGTCTATATCGGGGGCACCGGTGGGACTCGCGGCTCGCTCGACCCCAACGACTTTGGGGCCATCCTCGTGTCGATCATCCCCCTGGCGCTTTGGCTTGGGTCGACGTCGGGTCCGTTCCGAAAGGTCCTCTGGTACGGCGCGGCCATGCTGATGGTCGGCGCAATCGCTCCGACCGCGTCGCGAGGCGCTTTGATCGGACTCGCCACGGTGGGGCTCGTACTGATCTTGATTGGAACCACCGGGTACAAGCGAATCTTCATGGGCGGCTTCGTCGCACTCGCCATCTTGTTGTTCACTACGGTCGTCAACGATGCCCAGATGGCCCGTTTCGGCGCGATCGGCGGCGATGACGACTACAACGTGTCCTCCGGCGAGGGGCGCATCGCGATCTGGAAGCGAGGTATCGTCTGGACGATCAAGCGTCCGACCGGCTACGGATTGGACAACTTTCCGATCTACTTCGGGTGGCTGAACGGTAAAGAAAAAGCCGCCCATAACTCCTTCGTTCAGATCGCCGTTGAACTCGGAGTGGCCGGTCTGATCCTTTTTGTGCTGATCTATTGGCGAGGCCTCAAGGATGGGTGGCGCTACCTCCGGGAGCTTCGAAAACTTGGCAAGGGGCCTCGCCCGCCACCGTTGGCCCGGGAGACCAGCCTGGTCGGGATGGCGATCGCGTCCATCACTGGAGCCTTGGTGACCGGGTTCTTCCTATCCAACGCCTATGCGAGCATCACGATGTTCGTCTTCGCTATTTTGGCCGGCATGGAGCTCGGCCGGACGGCGCTTCCGAATGGGGGTCCGATTCCGGCGGGGCTACCGGCCAGACGGGGCTACCGTTCCCGATCCTGAGGTGATGCTCCCGCCTGCTCCTGGTTGGGAGCTGCCCATCGAGCGACCGGGGCGATCGACGTTCTCTCGCTAGAACTGGAAGTAAAGGAAAGGGGATGCTCGCGAACCGGCAATCACCGCGAGACAGGCCCCTAACGCGGCCGCCGCAAACACCCGGGCGGGCCATCGGAACTCATGCCGGAGATCGAAGGCGTTCGGTCCGAACATCGCCCAGCCCGCGGCAAACGCGACGGATCCGGCGAGCAAAACCGGCGACCCGATGATCACTCCGGCGGAGGGCCAGAACATCCGGCGAAGCATGAAGCCGGCCATCTCGAACGATGTGGCCCTGAAGAAAACCCAACCGATGGTTACCAGCAAGAACATGAGGCCCTGGCGAACGACGGGGGCCAGGCGGTCCCACGACGACTGGACGGCCCGGTAGGCCACCAAGAGGAGACCGTGGTAGGCACCCCAAATCACGAAGGTCCAGGCCGCGCCGTGCCAGAGGCCACCAAACAACATGGTGAGCATCAGGTTTCGACTCGCCGCCGCCGGCGTCCCGCGGTTGCCCCCTAGGGGTATATAGAGGTAGTCCCGCAAGCAACTCGAGAGGGAAATGTGCCACCGGCGCCAGAAGTCGGAGGGGTCTAGGGCCTTGTAGGGCGAATTGAAATTCTGGGGAATCCTGATTCCAAACAGGTAGCCGAGGCCCACAGCCATGGTGCTGTATCCGGAGAAGTCGAAGTAGAGCTGGAATGTGTACCCCAACACCGTCAGCCACATGCCCGCCGTCGACAGGGTTTGATAGTTGGCCAGCGCCGGATCGACAAACGCCGCCAGAGTATCGGCTACCAGAACCTTCTCAACCATCCCAACGGCGAAAAATGAAATCCCCCGTTGGAACCACCGCCAACGATCCGCATGCCCGAGGTTCTCAAGATCTTCCTCGATTTGCCGAAATCGTACGATCGGCCCCGCCACGAGCTGACTGAACAGGGAGACATAGCAGGCGAACTCGAAGAAGTTGCGGGTCGGTGTGATGGTTCGCCGATAGGCGTCGACAATGTAGCTAATGGTATGGAAGGTGTAGAAGGAAATTCCGATCGGGAGGATGATGTTGAAGTGCGGGATGACCAGATCGGCCCCAGCCCAGTGCAACGTCGTCCGAACCGCCTCCAGCCCAAAGTTGGCGTACTTGAAGAATCCGAGCAGGGCCAGATCAAAGACGATCGGCACGACCATCGCGAGGCGGCGGCGACCGGGGTCCGACCAGGCAGCGAGTACTCGTCCGGCGCCAAAACTGACGACCGTCGAGGTGAGCATTAGGAAGCAAAACCGCCAGTCCCACCAACCGTAGAATATGTACCCCGTAACGGTTAACCAAACGTACCGGCCCTGGGCGGAACGAAGCAGCCAGAACACGAGGTAGGTGATCGGGAGGAAGCCGAAGAGGAAGATGAAGCTGTTAAAAAGCATTGACTTGGTCTAGAATCCGCGTGTGGGGGCCGCTATCATGAGGCACGGGGGCAAGTTACGGCAAGTTACCCGCTCCTAACAGTCTAGAGCCCGGGACGATCGAATGGGAAAACCGTTGCAATTCGTGGGCCTCGGCGTCGTCGCGGCACTGGCCTTCGAGTCGGCAATTCGAATCGAAGATCGAATCCGGTTTGGGATGCCGATTCTTGGGTCGGTCAAGGGACTCGACAACCTACTGGTTCGAGACGAATTCGGGAAGCACGGACGACCATCGGTCCAGTGGCGGAAGTGGCGGATGAACAACGTCGGGACGAGAGGACCGGACG
>JAYVJS010000309.1:0-16249 GCA_043769075.1 Gemmatimonadota bacterium
CTCCAATTGCTGCGAAGGACGAAGCAGTTGCTGGATCACCGCCGATCCAAACTCGCCCGGGGCTCCACCTCGCCCACCCCGACGCCCTCCACCCGGAAAATTTCCCGAAACTCCGCCTGGGCGCCCGCCGCCACCCCCTGGACGGCCACCGCCAAACCCACCTAGGGCCGGTCCGCCCCGATCCATCCGGCCCGGGCGGTCGCTCCGGGTCGGGTCGATTTGCCATTTTCCGGTCAGGGTCGGCGTTTCGGATACCGGATCCTGCCCACGCAAAAGTCCACTGACCCCAACCGCAAGCCCTGCTATCAGTGCTACCACCGTGAATTGATTCATTGGCGTCCTCTCTGCTCTAGTGAACCCCGAGGCCAGAGAGCACCCCGACGCGCTACTTGCCGACGGGCACTGCGGCCCGCCAGCCCGCCAACCGTTGGGCCTCGAGGTCCTTGATCCGGTTTGCCTGCTCCGGCCGTGATGCCAAATTGACATTTTCATCAGGATCAGCCTGGCGATCGTATAACTCGGTCGCGGCAAACTCCTTGGTTCCCCAGTTCATCCACCGGACGTAGTGCCACC
Source organism: Gemmatimonadota bacterium (assembly GCA_043769075.1). Classification (GTDB taxonomy): domain Bacteria; phylum Gemmatimonadota; class Gemmatimonadetes; order Gemmatimonadales; family GWC2-71-9; genus SHZU01. The sequence goes on from JAYVJS010000309.1 coordinate 574, forward strand.
GATCGGTCAGCATGCTGTAGCCCATGTACTCGATCCCATCAGGCGCGACCCAGATGCCCTTCCGTAGAAACTGACTGAAGACGGCCGGTTTCCAGGCCCGGCCTGGATCCTTGATCAACGGCAACGCGCTGGTTCCCTGGACCTGCGGCGGCGGCGCGAAGCCGGCCAGCTCACTCAAGGTCGGATAGACGTCCACGAACTCAACCATCGGACGGATCTTAAGACCCTCAGGAATTACGCCCGGCGCCCGAATGATCAGAGGAGAATGGGTGTCAATTTGATAGTTGGTCATCTTCGCCCAACTATTGTGCTCACCGAGTTTGTAGCCGTGATCGCCCCAGAGCACCACGATCGTGTTCTTCGCGAGCCCGAGACTGTCGAGCTGGTCGAGCAACCGCCCCACCTGGGCGTCGACATAGCTCACCGAAGCGTAGTACCCGTGTTTCAACAACCGGGCCTGGGCCTCGGTCACACCACCCCGAAACGGATGCGGCACATCGGCAAAGTCCGCATACCCACGAAGCTCCCGCATGTTGTTGATGGCCATCTCGGGCCCCTGCTCGGGCACCCTCGGATTTCTTGCCAGAGGAATCGCGTTCCGGTCGTAAAGGTCCCAGTACTTTTTCGGCGCATTGAACGGGAGATGGGGCCGGTAGTACCCAACGCCAAAGAAAAACGGCTGCTTCCGTTTCGCGAGCTCGGCGAGCTTCCGGACCGCAAAGTTGGTCTGGGCTCCGTCGTAGTAGACGCTGTCCGGGAGATCGACGCTCTCGGTCGCGTTGGCCTTGAGATACCACAATCCAAACTGATCGATATGGGCGGCCTGTTCTCCCGCGGCGATGAATTTGGCCTTCCGTACCTCCTGAATCGCCAGATTGTCGCGATGGTGGTAGACCGCATCCGGATCGTACGGGAACCCCGGCACCTTGATTTCCGGCTCGCTCCACGACAACGAATCCGGAATGATGTTGTGATAGACCTTCCCAATCACCGCCGCGTAGTAGCCGTTGCGAATGAAGTGTTGCGGCAACGTCACCACATCCGGCACCGTGGCGCGGAAATCCGTCTCCAAATCCCAGACCCGGCTCGAATCAGGACGGAGCCCGGTCATCAGACTGGTCCGCGACGGATTGCACACCGCCTGTTGGGCGTGGGCGTCGAGAAAGGTCACCCCGGATCGCGCCAGCCGGTCGATGTTCGGCGTCTTGATGTCGGGATCGCCGTAGGCGCCGAGCGTCGGCCGAAGATCGTCGACGGCAATGAAGAGAACGTTAGGCCGAGCCGGTTGCGCGGGCGCGCACGCCCCCGCACCGAGCGCCACCAGCGCCCACCCGAGTCTCATGGGGTTGGCTTCGCGTTGATTTCGTGGGCTTGGACGATCACCCACTTCCCCGCCCGACGTTGATAGACGAAGGTCCAGATCTTCCCTTCGGTCCACAGGGCCGCCCCGCTCGTATCGACCATCTGCGGCCGGAAAATCCCCGTAAATGCCCCCGACGTCTGCGACAGCGGGAGGACGTGAGCCGGGTCCCACTTTCCTCCGGTCGAACGAACCCGTTTGAAGAAGCCGCCGGCCGCTTTCGCCAACGCCTCCCGATTGGGGTAGATCTTCCCGTTGTCGACATACACCATATCCGGCTCGGTCGCGAAGAGAGCCATGAACCGATCGATGTTGCCGATCGCGCCGATCAACTTGTCGGCCTGAATCCGAATGGTGTCGGCCACCGCCGCTCGCTGCCGGGCCGTAAACTCCTGCCCTTCGGCCACCGCGGGCAACGAAGCGCCCACCAAGCCTGCCACCAACGACACCCGCCAGAACGAATTCATCAGCTAACTCTCCGGTCAGAGGAATTTGACCAACCAGTCACCCAAGAAGTATCCAACCGCCGCCACTCCGAGACCCACCACGAACATATCGAGTCCACTCCGGAACACCCCTCGACCGGTAAAGAGACTCCGAGCCGCACCAACGAAGAAATGCGACAGCATCGCCGCCCCGAATGAGGTCCAGATGGCCCACGGTGCCGTGCTGATCAACAGCGGCGCCACCGGAATCAAGGCCCCGACCAAGGTGGCCGACCCCGTAATCAACGCCTCGCGCATCGGGGTACTGCTGGCCTCACCGATCTTCAATTCCTCGCGAACCTTCTCGGCCAACGCTCGCTCCGGATCGGCCATCATAACCTCGGCCATCCGGCGCGCTTCCGGCTCCGGAACGCCTTTGGCCTGGTAGATCAGCGCCAGCTCCTCGCGCTCCAAATCCGGCATCAACCGAATCTCTTCTCGTTCCATCGAAATCTCATACTCGAACACTTCGCGTTCGCTCTTAGCCGCCAAGTACCCCGATGAGCCCATCGACAAGGCATCCGCCACCGCCCCCGCCAGCCCGGCAACCACCACCGCATGGCCGGCCGCCGCAAGCGACCCTTGGGCACCGATCATCCCAGCCACCAGCCCGAAATTGGCCGTTAGGCCGTCATTGAATCCGTAGACCAGGTTCCTGACGAAACCCCCGGCCCCGGTCCGATGCCAAGGCTCACCAGGGCGCCCCAGGAGCCCGGCCAGTCGCTCGGCATGCTCCTTGGACTCCTGGGCCAGCCGTAGGGCCGGGGCCCCAGCGGCGGTACCGGTGGACCGCTGGTGCAGTTCGAGGTACCCTTTAACCTCCCGGCCCTCCTCGGCCAGTAGAGCTGGGAGCAGGAACTTGGGTCCAAACCAGCCGGCGAGCAGCGCCATAAACTTGGCTCGGCCGGTCGGGGTTGGAGCAGGAGGGTGGTGCCCGGCTTCAGCGAGCACCTTCATCCAGACCCCGACATGGCGGTCTTCCACTTCCGCGAGGCTGTTGTAAACCTTTGATTTATCTTGATTTAGCTCGACCTGAGCTAGCTTTCGGTACAGAAACGCGGCATCGGCCTCGTCCTGAAGGTGCTCGAGCCATTCTGCGGGAGGGGTTGCCATGCCCCCAATCTGCAACCAAAACCCCAACTTAGACATCTTTCACGACGTGCTGACAGGAACCCTGAGAATGGACGCATACCGGCTGGCCGACGCCGAGGCGGTACTGCCTCGTCTCCGAGTCGGCGACCCCGAGGCGCAGGAGGCACTGTTCCGCGCCTTCGAAGCGCCGGTGTACAGTCTGGCTCGCCGGATCTGTCGCACGACCGAGGACGCCGAAGACGTACTGCAAGAAACCTTCATCGAAGTGTTCAAGAGCATCCACCAGTTCCGCGGCCAGGGCAGCATCTGGGGCTGGGTCCGGACCGTGGCCTCCAGCAAAGCCCTGATGCGGCTTCGCCGGAACAAATACCGCGACACCGACGATCTGGTCGATGATGTGGCCCCAATGAAGCGGGAAGACACCGCCCTTCGGATGGACCTCGAAGCGGCGCTCGAGCACCTTTCCGAAACCTCGCGCGCAGTCGTTTGGCTCCACGACGTCGAGGGCTATACCCATGAGGAAATTGCCGGAATGATGGATCGGACGGTCAGCTTTTCGAAGTCGCAGTTAGCCCGAGCTCACGCCCGCCTCCGCAAGTATCTCGGCGAGGAGGCGGTCGCATGACCCATCTTTCCATGGAACAACTGCTGGCCACCCGCGAACCGGGTCTCGAACCGCAGGTGCGGGGGTGGCGGGATCACGCCGCGAGTTGTGCCGAGTGCCAAGCCGAGCTCGATCGCCTCGATCAACGGGTGGCTCGGCTCAAGACTTTACCGACCCTCCAGCCGTCGCGGGATTTATTCGGAGCCGTCCGGTTCAAAGCCGCCGCGGAACGACGGCGCAAGCGAGTCCGCCAGGTGGCGGTCGCCGGCATGGCCTTGGCCGCGTCGGTGACGTTCGCCGCGGTGATGGTGAACCGGCAGCAACAAAACCGGATCCTCGTCGCGGTCAATCCGGAACTGGCTCAAATGATGAGCCAGTCAAAGGGACTGGAGCAGGCCATTTCGGGATTCGACCAAGATCGCCAGGTGGTCGACGGGCGCACGGTGGCCGTCACGTCCACGCTCGAGGATCGGTTGGCCCGGGTGGACCGGGAAATCGAGGCGGTCGGATTTCTCGATCCACAGGCGCGGCAGGAGCGGATGATCAAGTTGTGGCGCGAGCGGGTCGGGCTGCTCGACGCATTGGTGGATGTTCACCTCACTGGGGCCCGTTACGTGGGGTTTTGAACCCCAAGGAGTCATAGCAGCATGCTGAATCGATCAATGTTGTGCCTGGCCGTCGGCGCGATGGCCCTTCCGTTGTCCGCCCAGGAACGCCGTCGCCCCAGCCCAGAGCGGTTTCCGCAGCCTCGGGTCTATATCAACGGCGAAGAAGTCAATCCGATGGACATGGTGACCAATCGCCGGGCCAGGATTGGCGTCAGCGTCGACACTCGGGCCGTCGAGAACGATTCGATCGGCGCGACCATCAGCACCGTCACCCCGGGTGGGCCGGCCGCCAAGGCGGGAATTCGGTCCGGCGACATCATCACCCGCCTCAACGGCCAACGCCTCATCAAATCCAGCAGTGACCGGAGCGACGACGAGGATGCCTCGCTGGCGGCCCTCCGACTCCTCGAACTGGTGGCCAAGCTCGAACCCGGCGACACGGTTGCGGTAGAATACCGCCGGGGACGAGAGACCCGGACCGCCAGCGTCATCACCGCGAGCGAAAACACTCTCGCCCGCCGCGACCTCGGCGATGGCAATGTCTTCTTCCGGATGCCCGGAACTGAAGGCAACCTCCGTGAACTCGAAGGCTTTCGGGGGCTCGACGGCCTCGGAGAACTTCGGGTGACTCGTCCCCGAGTCGGCGCCATGCCGGAAGGAAGCTCCTCATTCAGCTTCAGTTTCGGCGGGCCCTTTGCCGACCTTGAGCTCGCGCCGGTCAATGCGGATCTCGGGGCCTACTTCGGAACCACGGAGGGCGTCCTGGTCATCGACGCCCCGGAACGAAACAGCCTGGGCTTGAAGGGCGGCGACGTGATTCTGAGTGTCGACGGCCGGAAGGCGCGGGGACCGTCGAGCCTGCTGCGGATCATGAGTTCCTACGAAAACGGCGACGTGATGAAGCTCGAAATCCTCCGCAACAAGGGCCGCCAGACCATCTCGTCCAAGGTCGATCGCGACGACGAGTAGTCCGGCCGTACCGCCACGGGTCCCAGGGGGGCGGTCACGCGACCGCCCCTTTGTCTTGCCCCCCGGGGAGCCCGTCGCCACCTTACCGCAATGACCAAGTACCGGACGATCGAAATCGACTCCTGGGCCGACTACCAGCGGCTGGTTGGCGGGAATGAATTTCGAACCTGGGCATTTCGGGGCCAGCAAAACGCCAACTGGAAGTTGTTCAGCACCATCTCGCGGTATTTCCGGACCTTCGGCGTCAAACCGGAGGCTTGGTCCCGTCAGGAGCTTCGGGTCAATCGGATCTTTCGTCGCAAGGCCCACCTCTACTTGAGCCATGTTCCGGACCAAGACGACGATTTCCAGTGGCTTGCCCTGATGCAGCACCACGGGGCGCCCACCAGACTGCTCGACTTTACCTGGTCACCCTTCGTGGCCGCGTTCTTCGCGCTCGAGGCCGCCACCGGGCCGGCCGCCGTTTGGGGGCTCTGCGTGCCCCGGTTGCTCGGCGAAAAAGTGATGACCGGCGACGGCCATGTCCCAGCCGGCGACCTCCGGCTCAACGATCCCGGGCACTACGACCGCTGGTTCATTCCCAACAACCTCCGGTTCGCCGTCCAGGGTGAGCCGCTGGTCATGAATCAAAGACTGGTGGCCCAATCGGCAACCTTCGTCGTTCCCGGCGTACTCGATCAACCGGTCGAGCGGATCATCGAATCGTACCGAGCCCCGAAGCGGACCCTGGCCAAGATCGTGCTCGATACCGACCGGATCCGTGACGACGCCATGTTCTCGCTCTACAGCATGAACATCACCAACGCCACGCTGTTCCCGGGGCTCGACGGAATGGCGAAGTCGCTGGCCTATGAACTCGAACATCACTGGGAGTACAGCCCCAAGACCCTCGACGTCCATCCGGATTTCTTGATTCAACAACGAAGCCGCGGACCGAAACGAATCGTCCGAAAGCGGCAGGCGTGACGTCGGCGCCGCGCCGGACCTGGAAACGCCGGAGCGACGCCCGGCCCCGGGAGCTCAAGGCGGCCGCCCTAGCCCTCTTCGCCGAACGAGGGTTCGGCGGGACCACGATGGAGGAGGTGGCGCGGGCGGCCGGCGTTACCGTCGGCACCGTGTATCGGTACCTGCCCGACAAGAACGGTCTCCTCAAAGCCCTCGGTGATTGGGTCGCAGAAGAGCCGCTCCATTGCGAACCGGTCGAGGGACCGGCCGACCCAGTGGCGAGACTGACGGCAATGCTCCGATCGATTTGGACCACCGCCCGTCAGGCTCCCCACGCCGACATGCTGCGCCTCGTCATCGCTGAGAACGGCAATGTCCCGGCCTTGGTGAGCCAATACCGAAGCCGAATCCTCGAGCCGACCGAGCAGGCGCTCGCGGCCCTGGTCAGTGCCGTTGATCGCTCCCGTGATCCGTTGCTGGTGGCCCGTGCCCTCCTCGGCAGCTTGCTCGGCGCGAGCGTTCTCGGTGGTACCCCGTCCGGCGTCCCCCCGTTGATTCCCCAGTTGGCTCCGGTGGATGTGACCATCGATCTCCTGATTCGCGCGATCACGACGCCGGACAGCCGTTCCCCCGCTACTCCTTCACCCACCCGCTACGCCGGACCTGAATCGTGGTAAGACGTTTCCTTGTTGCCCTCGTCGTGATCTCAGGACTCCTCGCGAAACAGGCCGGGGGCCAGGGACTACCGCCTTACTTGGCGATCAATCCGGTCCTCACCTCACGGAGCGGTCTCTTTTTTCAGCCCTACGTCGACTCAGACAAACGTTGGCAGACTCGGGTCCTGACCGACTATGCCAGCTTGATCGAGTACGCCGGCCGGCCGGCGTCGTCGATCGTGCTCGACGCGGAGCTGCTCCGCATTGATGCCACCGTCATCCGGAACACCGGCCGGGGGTTCATCGGCGCGTCGGCCAGCATGAACGGAGCCTACAACGGGTTCTTGGACGGGTTTCTCAATTGGTACCATCGCACCACGGGACTCCAGGTCAAAGCCCGCGAAATCCGGCCCGACAACGTCTACGACTACGCCATCAAGCTGCCGAGAGGTGATAGCCTGGTCCGGGAACGGAACGGCGGTTTTCTTGGTGATATTCGGTTGTTAGGCGGGTTGCGGCACACCGGACACTGGCAGACGACCGCCGCGGTCACCTTGCCAACGGGGCCGATTGGATTTGGGCGGAAAGTGATGTCGGCTGCGGCAACCACGACGGTGCGGGGGGCGCTCAATCATCGGTGGACGGCCGAGGTCGCCTTTGGGGCGGGGTATACTCCAACCTACGGCGACCTCGCGGCCTACCAACACACCACCTTCATGGCAGCGAGCACCGGTCTCCGATTCCGGTTCGCCGGTCGTCAAGCGATGTTCGTGAATCTGTTCTACCAGTCGCCCAACTATCACGATACCGGCACCCGGGCACTCGACAACCGGGAGTTGACCTTGGACTACGGCTTTCTGATCAAGCCTCGGCGGGGGCCTGAGTGGTTCTTCGGAATGACCGAAGATCTCGAACCCAAGGGGCCCGCGGTCGACCTGTCGGTCAGGATTGGGGCGAGGTGGTGAACAGGTGTTTTTCGAGTTCGGCGAACAGAAACGCTTTCGACTTGGGCTCTCGAAGGTTGAGCCCGTAGTGATTGATCAGTTGTTGCTGAAGCTTGAGCCACTCACTCCAGCAGACGTTGCAAATCTGGTCAAGGACTCGCTGCCCGATGGCGTTCGGGAACGGGCGGAACGGCACGGCATCGCGGGACTGGCCGCATCGGGTACAGGTAACGGACGGCATTAGGCATCGGCTTCGGTTTAAGAATGCAACGGACGCTGGCCGACTCCGGTCGTCGGGCCACGGCGTCAGGATTTGACTCGGAACATAGCACAACTCAGGAGCACGCTCATGGTGGTCGGGTGTCACCACGCGGATGCGGCGCAGGCGGCAACGAGATGGCAGAAGCCGGCCGAAGGGGTGCCGCCGACGCCATCGATGAAGCGTCTAAGTCAGCGATTTGCCGCTGTTGGACCGGACTTCTTGGTCGTCAACGCGGCGGTCAGTCGCCAAGGTTCAGTCGCGGTTCCGTTTCAAGTCCTCACCCACGACGGCCGGAAGTTGCGGGCCATCGGTGATCAATCGCGCCCCAATCTGCAGAACGACGGGGGGCGGCGAGCACAGCACAAAATGGCACCTTCGGGGCCAGCCTCGTTTTGGGCGGTGCCGATGTTCGGTGACTATCGAATCGAACGGTGGACGGTCGAGGGCCGTCGCGACCGATATTTCCAACGGCAGGCCGACTGGTTTGTGTCATTGCCGATGGAAGGAATTTCTGGAGGCGCCTTGCAGCGCGACCCACCGATATCCCTGGTCGAGGCCGTCTGGGAGGACAAAGTCGGGCTGTTGTGGGTGGTTATCAGAGTCTCTGATCGGCGCGGAAAGGGCCCGACCGAGACACTGAAAACGCCAGAAGGGGCGGTACGGGTTCCAATCGACGCCGACCGAACTTACGACTCGATTATCGAGGTCCTCGACCCATCGGACGGGACCCTCGTTGCCTCGAAGCGGGTTGACGAACTCCTGACCCGAAAGATCGGCGTGGGACGGATCGGCCACATCCGCGAAGATCCAAACGGCTTCGCCGTAGTTCACGTCCTCGAGCTGCGGCTGGATCGACCGCTTGCCAGAGCCCGGAAGTAGAGCTTTCACTCCCCACTGCGGAGAGCTTTGATCCCGCTGGCCGTTCCAAGCCCTGTGCCGATCCCAACCAGCGCCGCCGTCAATCCGGTGATGAGCGGCAAGATCGTCAGTGGTAAGGCGATAGCCATCGCGACCCCACCCGCAACCAACGGCGCAATCGGCGACTTGGCGGCATCAACAAATCGAAGCCGGCGCCGGACAAACCCTCGGGCAAACCCAAACGCCACCACCGCCCCCGCAATCGCAATCCCGAGCGAGATGATCTCGAACATCTAACCCTCCTCTTGTCAATGACTTAGACCGTTGCAGCTCTACGCGAAACACCTCGGTACAGTTTCAGACTTCACCCCCACAGCGCCCTGCCGATACTACGACCAGGAAGCCGAAACCGCGAGCCCGGGGCAACCCGACCCACGGTTCCTGAGATCGTCGCATGTCGGAGAGCGAATGCCGAAACACCCGACCGTCGAAGTGCCCAATATCGGTTCGATGGATCACGCATGGGACATCCTGGGAGACTGGACCGTCGACTTCGACGTCCCCTTTCATACCGATCCCGTGGCCGGCCGGTTGCACGTCCGCTCATGGATGGAGGCCAGCCTCGAACTCGATCCCTGGGGTGCGGCCACGGCGGGCCTGCCTGAAACGGTTATCCTCGAACGGGCCAGCCGGGTCCATTTGACCGACGCCGGCGGCGGAGCCCTCCAATGGGTCTACCTCTGCGCCGAAGACCGGTGGACGATTCAAGCCACGCTCTGGCCCGGGGCGCTTCACCTTTTCATCCAGAATACCGATGATCCCGACGAGCAATTGTTCCGGGCCACCGCGTTTCGGACCGGGGACTACTACTCGAGGAAGTACCCGGTCGCCAGCCGTTGAGTTACCACCGGAGTAAGACCGTACCCCAGACGAAGCCCGATCCGAAAGCCGTCAGCGCAACCAAATCTCCGGAGGCGAGCCGTCCCGCCCGAACACATTCATCGAGCGCAATAGGAATCGTGGCCGAGGTCGTGTTCCCGAATCGTACGATATTGTTGTAGACCTGGTGGTCGCCCAGTCCGAGTTCCTTCTGGACCATTTCTGAAATTCGCTGATTAGCCTGGTGGGCAATCAAGAGCTTGAGCGACCCGGCCGGCTCGCCGATCCGGTCGAGGCAGGTCCGGACTGACTCCGGCATCCGGACCACCGCATGGCGAAACACTTCTTTACCGTCCATCTCGAGGAAGTAGCGTCCGGCCGCGTATCGCTCGACATCGACCGTGGGATTACGGAGGGCTCCCGGCTCGTCCACCCAGAGCTTCTCCGCGTGGGCGCCCTCGGCGTGAAGATCAAAGGTCAGAATTCCCCGGCCCGCATCGTTGGTAGCGCCCAGGACCACCGCCCCCGCACCGTCGGCAAACAACACCGCGGTATGGCGACCCCGGGGACTGACATCCATCCGAGTCGACTGAATCTCCTGGCCGACCACCAAAACGCGCTGATAGACACCGCCCCGGATGAACGCGTCGGCCATCGACATCGCGTAGACAAAACCGGCGCACTGGAGCCGAATGTCGAACGCGGGAATCGTCCCGACGCCGAGTTTACGCTGGAGAAAAACACCGTTGCCGGGAAGGAAGTGGTCGGGAGTGATGGTGGCGTAGACGATGGCATCAAGATCGGTGGCCTTGAGCCCCGCCATCTCGAGCGCCTGCTGAGTAGCGGCTAGGCCGAGATCGACCCCGGTTTCGCCGGGCGTGATCCAATGCCGTTCGCGGATTCCGGTCCGAGTCCGGATCCACTCATCGGAGGTATCCATCGAGGTGACGAACTCGTCGTTGGTAACGGTGCGGGCCGGAACGGCATGCCCGGTACCGAGGACGATCGACGAAGCCATTTAGTGCCGGAATTGATAAGCGAGCTTGAAGAAAAACCCGTCCTCCTGTTTCACCAAGTCCCGGAAGGTCAGGGTTCGGGCGCCGTCGTAACCGGAGCCGTACCCTAGGAACGCTACGGTCCCCGGTGAGGGCTGGAAGGACAACAAGACGTCGACCCGGAACCGGTTGGTCACCGAGGCCTCAGATGGAAGGCCGTCGAAATAGAGCAACGCGCCCGTCTCGGCACTTCGCGAGGCCGCGCGCCGTTGGGAACGGTACTCGGAAATGACCCGGAGAAAGTAGGTTCGGTTCGGTTGGAATTCGAACCGAAGTCGAGGGATCATGGTCCGGCCATACTCACTGCCGTCTCGCTTCCGGGTCAGTTTGGAATAGACCCAGTTTCCCTCGAGGCGGACCCATCGATGAGGCCGGATTTCCGTCCCAACGGAGAATTGAAACTCCCGCCCCTCGGAGGCTTCCGAAAAGATCCCGACGTCGCGACGACTGACCCGAACGTTGCTGCTGCCTTGAGGAAGGTTCGGGGTGCTGGCATTGAACGACAACTCGACCGCCTTTTCGAGCCGGGCTGGGCCGCGGTAGGAAGACAGTTGGCCGTTCACCAACACCTGGGCACCCTCGTAGAAGTCCGGATTGAAGTCGACGAAGCCAAGCCGGCTGCTCGCCCCGTAGCTCCACCCGCCACGAAGCCGGCCAAACCCGGAGAGGCTCTGCTCGCCCTCGATCGCCCGGCTGTGGCCGAACCGGCGATAGTCCCAAAACCGATTCACTCCTCCAAAGAGCGTGATGCCCTCGAAGAAGGCGCCCCGCTTGCCGAAGATCGTGAATCGGTTGAAGAGCCGAAGGTTGACATCACCGACCCGGGGCACGAAGCCAAGCGCGGCCTCGAAGCCGGGATCACGACCCTCGAAGTTGTAGCCGAAACCCCATGAGCGGCCGGTGCGATCGAGCCCGATCGACCAGGCCGGCCCCATCACGGTGCCGGCGCTGTCGTGATGCCAGGAATTGGCGATGCTGGTGTTGAACGCGTAGAGGCTCCCGAGTGCAAACCTCGAATCAGCCGCGATGGTGCGACTAAACCCGCCGGCAAGCGACCGATTGGTGACCGTTGCCCCCAGGAGCGAATTGGCGCCGAGATCGGTCCGGAGGCGGGTCACGCTGACGAACGGATGGCTCCGCTCGCCGGTCGTTTCATCCGTTTGTTCGTCGAAGGCCGTCAAATGAGCAATCCCAAACCGGCCGAACTTCCCGGTGACCTTGCCCCCAGCCACCGGATTCGCGATCCGTCGGGTATAGACGATCGAGCCTGGCGTCTGGAACAGTTCGATGCCTTCGAGAAAGAACGGGCGCCGCTCTGGAAAAAAGAGGGCAAACCGCTCGTTCAGGGTCACCTGGCCGGCGTCCGACTCGACTTGGCTGAAATCGGGATTGATGGTGCCGTCGACCGACAGACTCGTGAACCCCAATCGGAAGTTGACCCCGAAATCAGGTTTGAGTTCGTCTCGAACAAACCGGCCCGTCGGGGCATCGACGACGCCATTGGCGGCGGCCGTGACGAACGGCTGGACCTCGGTCACGACGCCCCGTTTGATGCCGGTCATCCCAGACAGGAAGCCGGCCTGGGACAAGAAGCTCAAGGCCCCGCGGCGGGCGTCGGTCCAGGTGTCTTCAAACCCGCTTCGCTGGGTCGACCGGACCAGATTGAAGCCCCAGTTCAGCGCTTTGCCGCCTGGGTAGCGAAGGCTCTTGAACGGAATCCTAACTTCGACGACATAGCCGCTGTCGGTGATCTGGCCTTTGGAGTCGAACAAGTAGTTGGGGCTCCGGTCGAGGCTGGTCGCGCCTCCGCCCCCGCCGCCCCCGCCGCCTCGGCCGCCGCCCCCGCCGCCGCCATTGCCCTCGCTCCGGACCCCATCCTCTTGGACGCCGAGCGGATTGACCCCGAAGACGAAGGCGCGGCGGCGGTCGTTGAAAGTATCCAAGAAGATCTGGACCCGATCGTCATCGTCGATCTTGTCTCGATCAGCCAATGTCGCGCGGATTGATCCCGGGTGCTTGTCGTGGGCGACGATTCCGAAATACAGCGCCGTTGGGCTGTACCACACCTTGACCGTGGTCGGTTGCTCGGCCGGTTGCTGATCGAGGGGGCGGTACTGGTGAAAGTCGCCCAACAGGGCGGCCGACGCCCAGGCCGGCTCATCGAGTACTCCATCCACCGTTACCGTGGTGTCGATCCTCGGCGGCCGAACAACCGGCCGGTCAGGTGGCGGGGACCCCACCACCTGCAGCAAGAACAGAGCGACCACTACTCGTAGCGGAGGGCGTCGATGGTGTTCAGGTTCGCCGCCCGCCGGGCCGGCCAGAGGCCGAAGAAGAGCCCGACCACGGCACTAAACGCGAAGGCCACCAACACCGCGGTTGGAGAAATCAGCGTGTTCCATCCCAAAAACTGAGACATCGCCCGCGCGCTGCCGGCCCCAACCAGAACACCGAGAAGCCCCCCCATCAGGCAGAGCACGACCGCCTCAATCAAGAACTGGCTCATGATATCAATCCGAGTAGCGCCGAGGGCCCGGCGCACCCCGATCTCTCGGGTCCGTTCGGTGACCGAGACTAACATGATGTTCATGATCCCGATCCCACCGACGATCAGGGATACCGCCGCGATGCTGGCCAGCAACAGGCCGAAGACTTCGGTAGCCTGTTGCTGCGTCGCGAGGATTTCCTGTTGATTGCGGATCTGGAAGTCGTTGTCCCCGCCCGGACGGATCTTGTGCTCCCGGCGAAGAATCCGCTCGATATCCACCATCCCTTGCTCGAGCGGAACGTCCTCCCGGACCTTCAGGCTGACTTGGCGAACCCGGTCGGTACCCATCAGCCGGTAGCGAGCGGTATTGAGCGGAATCAGGATCTGCTCGTCGGGATTCTGCCAAGCCATGGCAGCTCCCTTCTTGGCCATGACGCCAATCACTTCGAACGTCTGGCCGCCGATGTTAATCAGCTGCTTGAGCAGTGCGGCCGGATTGACGTTGAGCATTTCCGGAACTGAGTTGCCCAGTACCGCGTAGCGCTGACGAGAGGCATCATCTCCGGCCGAAAACATCTCACCGTACTGAATACTGAAATTCTTGACCGGGAGGAAATTCGGGGTGGTGCCGACGATGCTCACGTTGATGTTCTGGTTGCTATAGCCGACCGTCATGCTCCTCGACAACTCCGGTACCACATCGGAGATCAGCAAAGCGTCTCTTCGAAGGGCGTTGGCGTCATCGACCGTCAGGCTGACCCGGACATCAGAGGAGCGGCCCCCGAAAAATGACTGACCTGGATAGACCGAGAGCACGTTGGCACCGAGCGAATTGATTCGGTCTTCGACCGCTTTCTGGGCCCCGGAGCCCAGGGCCACCACCGCAATCACCGCCCCGACGCCGATCACGATCCCGAGCATGGTCAGCGCGGCCCGCAGTTTGTTGGCGCGAATGCTCGACAGCGCCACCTTGACCGTTTCGCCGATGATCATGGCCGGGCTCCGGTGGAAGGCCGGGCGGTGGTGCCGCCGGCAGGGGCCGACCGCATCCCGGGAACGGCGCCGCCACCGGTCATGTTCGTGATCCGGCTCCGGAATTCCTCTTGCTGCTGCACCATACTGGCGCTCGGCAGGACTAGCACCGAGTCGCGAGCCGTCAAGCCGCTGACGACCTCGCTGTAGTCGAGGTCGGTCAGGCCGGTCCGAACCATCAGAGGCACCGCCTGTCCATCGCGCATCACGAACACGATATAGTTTCCACCGAATTGGAAGTCATTGCCACCGCCTTGCCGGGGCCGTCCCCCGCCCGCCCCGCCCCGACCGCCGCCAAAGCTGCGGGTCATTTGCTGCATGACCTGCTGCTCGCTCGGCGTTAGGGTACCGCCGCTAAACCGCTTCTGGAAGATGGCCCGAACCTGGGCCGCCGTCACGCCCGGGGGAAGGGTGATGGTCCGACCGTCGGGGGTCGTCATGGTGTTGGCCCCGGCCGCGGCCGCAACCGGTTTCGGGGTGTCCGTTTGGGGCTTGGTCGAATCGTGGGGTGCGTTACGGGCCGCCAACTCTTTGGCTGAGTCGGCCCGTTGCTGCGCGGCCTGGAGCATCGGCTGGAGGGCCTCGGAGCTAATCCCGAGCACCGAGGCCGCCGAGGCGACGTCCCGCTGAGTCCGAAGGGCGGCATTCGGCACCGCTAACACGCTGTCGCGGCGGCCAATGTGGAGTTCGACGTCCGCGTTCATGCCCGGTTTAAGCAAGCCGTTTCGGTTGTCGATCCGGACCAGAACCGGAAACATGGTCACGTTCTGGGCGGTTTCAGCCTGGGGTTCGATCTTGAGGACTTCGCCATTGAACGGTTGGTTCGGATACGCATCGACCGTGACGGTGGCCCGGAGACCGGCGCGAATCTTCCCGATATCGGTCTCGTCGACCAAGGTCCGGACCTGGACCAGGTTGAGGTCGGCCATCTTGAGTAGAATCGTCCCGCCCCCCACGTCTCTGGTCGGCGATGAAATCACCTGGCCGCGCTCGACGTTCTTGGCGATGATCGTCCCGTTGATCGGGGCGAGAACATCGGTGTCCTCCATCGCGATTCTCGCGTTTTCGACATCGACTTGGGCTCGGACGACCTCCGCCTTGGCGTTCGCAAGTGCCAAGACGGCCGCTTCATGCTCCTGCTCGGTAATCGACTGGGACTTGAACAGCTCGTCCGATCGCCGCCGCTGAGCATCAGCGTTCTGGAGCCGGGCCTTGGCAACGTCGAGATTCGCCTCGGCTTGATTGACGGTATTCCGAGGGCCGCGCTGGTCAACCCGCACCAACAGTTGGCCCCGGGTCACCATCGACCCGGTCTCGACCTTCATGTCAAGAATTTCACCCGACGCCTTGGACTTTACCTCCACGACGGTATCGGGAAGGATGGTGCCGGTGGCTCGAGCCGACACGACGATATCTCGCCGCTCGACCGGAACGGACTG
>JAYVJS010000310.1:0-14841 GCA_043769075.1 Gemmatimonadota bacterium
CGGCCACGACGGCGGACTTGCCGCGGGCCGCGGAGACCGGGACGGCGCGGTGGCCGGATTGACCAGGGTAGGACTTCTTTAGCGGCAGGCGGGAACGGCGCCAGTGGGGCCCCCGACTGAGTTTCCGGCCTCTGAGCTCCGGGGCCGCCTTCTGCTCGAGCCGGAGATCCGAAGGGAGCGGCGCTTGCCGAACAAAGCTCCGGGCTAACCGGCGGCGTGGGGACCGGTAGTGACCAAAGCTCGGTGAGAGGCCAACTGCACTGGCAACCGGCCCCCTTTCTTGCCATCGATGTTCAAGAGACGGGCTAGCCGCTATCGTCCGATCAGCTCAGCGACCATACTGATGTCGGAGCTGGCGCGCTGGTTCTGGTGCACCTCGATTGCCAGCACATTGGAGCCTTGCCGGATCGCGGACCCCGGAAGGGTCACCGTGTAGAAGGTCGTCTCGCTGGCGCTGGCCACTGCGAGGGTGCTGAAGCCAATCGCTCCGGCCGGCATGTTGCTGCGATACACCTCGGCACCGTTGAGGTAAGCGACGGCGCCGTCATCTCGTTTGAGCCGCAACACAATCGACGGATAGCTGGGGACCGTCGGGATGTCGAACCGGTGCCGGAAGTACGTCGTGACATACTTGTTGGTCGCGCTCGGCCCGTAGCCGACCACAGTGGCTACGTCGCCATCGCCGTACCCGAGTTCCGCGGGGCCGAATTTCCAGTTCCCGTCGTCGAATCCGAGTTCTCGCCAGCTTGTGCCGGCGTCCGAGCCGTTATCGAGGTACTTCCATATCGCGTTCGTGGCGACGAGCGTGTTGCCCGTTGCCGGCCCACCGGGGATGGCGCGGGGGTCGAACGAGGTGTCGATGCCGAGCAAAAGCGATCGCGCGATACTGCCCCACGACACGAGTTTGAAGTTCTGGTTTGCACCCGGGTTGGCCCCGTCCTGAGCCACAAAGAAGCCTTCGGGGAAGGCGCCTCCAAGGTTCATGTTCGTCACGTCAAGTCCGTCGGTGTCGGAGGTTGCGTCGATCGCGGCGCCGGCGCCAACGCGAAACGAGCCACGGTACGCATTCGGGGGTAGCCGGTCGAACACGGCGTACGTGCTGTTCCCTTGGCTCGACAGGAGGAGGTAACCGGTGCCGTCAGACCGCCGATAGATCGAAACGCCCTCGAGGTCGGCGGCGAGATCGTTCGCACCGGCACTCGCCACCTTCGCCCGCGTGGCGCCGCCCGATGGTTCGGCCGAGTAACGCCACAGGGCCACTCGTTCTTCAGAGGCGTAGAGGTAACCATGAGTGTCGTCGGTCACCAGCCCTTCAGTGATGTTTCCGTTGTCCATTTGACGAACCATTGTTCCGCGAACAGCACCCGTGCTGCCATCGAGTTCGTACTGCTCGATGATTCCAGAGTTCTTGTCCACGACGAAGGCGTAATACCGGCCCGTCGGCGTGCTCCGATAGAGCGTGAACCCGTAGGCGTCCCGAACCGCGGCGGAGACCGCAACACTCCCGATGGTCGATAACGTGCGGTCTGCGTTGACCTTCCAAAACTGGAGGGTCCGGTTTGATCGGTTCGTCCCGCCGACCAGGGCCACCTTCGCGCCGCCGAGGGGGAATCCGTAGCGAACGTCGATGTTGTTGATCTTTCCATCGGCCCGGTACTGCAGCTGTTGGCCGGCTAAATCGTACACCGCGATGCCCCCCTGCTTGTTCGTGCCGATCACTGTGCTCTTTGAGAGATCGGTGGGGTGAAGCCATATGGCAGGGTCGTCGGCGGCATCGCCCGAGCTAGGGACCGGCACCGTCTCGACGCTAGCGGTAACCACGTTCGCGGTCACAGCCGCCGACCAGGCGTCCCCGAGCCCCGGGCCCGAGTTGAGTTGCGTCTCTGTACTTCCCTGATTGCAAGCGATGGCGCCACTGCCGACCGACCACATCAGCCATAGGGCCAGGTTGCGACGGTGGGTGGGGGTCGAGAGTTGGGGCCGACCGTTCCGCCGATCGCCGTTGCTAGCGCGGTGAGCAGGAATTCTCATGTTGGGCGCCGATGAAGCGAATCTCTTTACTCCGGCTAGAGTGTACGATATTGCAACACCCATGAAGGAAACCGGATGGTTGATCGGCACTGCGCTCTGGCTCTAACACTATATAGATGTAGGAGTAAAATCCATGAGTTAGAGTGTCGTGACTAGGCGTTACCAGATGTCGAGTCCTGTGACAGCTTTTCCAACCTGCCTGGGTGGTGTCGCTGGGATCATGTCGCGGATCACCCAACTCGCCGGCGGGCGCTGGCAATGACACTGACCACGGCCAACAAGACGCCGCACATGACGACAATCGCCGCCCCGGTCGGGAGATCGAGACGATACGAAGCCCAAAGCCCGAGGAGACTGGCCGTGGCAGTGACAGCCCAGCCGACCGCCAACCGTCCGAGCCAGCTCTTGGCCAGCATGACTCCGCTCACGGCCGGCACGATCAAATACGCGAACGTCAGCAGGACACCGGCCAGCCGCACGAAACTCACCACGACCAGCGCGAAGGCCGCATAGAACAGAAAGTCCCACAGCCGGACCTTCACGCCTTGGGTTTCCGCGAGCTCCGGATTGGTAGAGATCAGCGCGAACCGTCGGTGGAACGCCCCGTAGAACAGTGCTAGCGCGACGAAGACAATGGCCCGCTGACCGACTTCACCCGCGGTGACATTCAGGATGTCGCCAGTCAGGAGGTGCTCGAGTTCTTCCTTCCCGCCCGCCACCCGGCTCAGCATGAGGATCACGCCCGCCGCGGCGACGACGAAGGTGATCCCGATGATCGCCTCCTGGGGTACGTTGTGTTTCTTGACTCCGCGAGTCCAGCTAAAGAACGCCGCCCCGAGAAAGGTCACGCCGAGCGAAATCCAGAACGTGATGGGATCGGTGAAATGGTAGCCGAGGAGCAGGGCGATGCAGGTACCTAAGGTCGCGACTTGGGCGAGGGCGAGATCGACGAAGATGACCTCGCGCTCGACGACGTGCAGCCCCAGGTAGACGAGCAACGGCGGCAGGACAAGGCAGGCCGCGAGGGGCCACTTCATGACCTCCCACGCGATCTGCAGGTCGCCCGGGTTCACGGTTTCGCTCCGAGGCCGGCGGCCAGGGTCTTCACCATGTGATCCATCAGGCCGAAATAGGTTGCGGTGTTGGGAACCGCGCCCGGCTGCTGGGGCACGTCGAGCACGATGGCCCCGGTTTGGCGGGCCACGGTTTCGGCCGTCCTCCGATTCTGATAGGGCTGCACCAGAATGACTCGCGATTTGGCGGCGTTCATCGTGCTAATGACCTTGGCGAGGTGGGCGGGGGAGGGCGCAATGCCGGGCTTCGGCTCCAGATTCTCGACGATCTCGAATTTAAACCGCTCAGCCAGATACACGAAGTCCTTGTGGTAGGTGACGATTTTCGCGCCCCGGAAGGGCTCGAGCACCTTCAGCCACTCGGCCAGCTTTCGGTCGACCGTCGCGTCAAATTGTTTGAGATTCGCCTTGAAGACCTCAGCCGACGCGGGAGCGACTTGGGCGAAATGCTCGGCGATTTGGGCGGCCACGATTTTGGCGTTGTCC
The DNA here is from genome assembly GCA_043769075.1 of Gemmatimonadota bacterium. GTDB lineage: Bacteria > Gemmatimonadota > Gemmatimonadetes > Gemmatimonadales > GWC2-71-9 > SHZU01. The sequence continues at coordinate 3,591 of JAYVJS010000310.1, forward strand.
GGGTCGAGCAGAAAATGGGGATTGCCGAGCGAGTGGACATCGCCCTTTGAACGGTCGAAGGTGGTCGGGATTTCGAGCATCCGAATCCCCTGAGATGCCACGATCCGGCCCGGGGCACCCGCCGCGATCTTGGCGTTTCGGGCGTTGTCGAGCAGCGGCGGCAACCAGCCCAGCTCCAACTCGGCTCCCCCTTCGACCAATACATCGGCCCGATTGAGGCTCACCAGGTGGCTCGGCTTGGCGTCGACGAAGTGGGGATCCTCGCTCGGCTTGGCCAAAGCGGTCACGTCGGCGGCAACGCCGCCGATCTCTCTCGCAATCGACGCGAGGTCGGGGGTGGTCGCAACCACATTCAATTTCTTCTGCGCGGGCGCGCCCGGGCCGGCGGCAGCAAAGACGGCCGCGGCGGCGATCCGGAACAAGTCAGTGATCAGCATCGGAGCACCATCTCTCTAGAATTTGTGGGCTGCGTGCGCGCCGAGTATGTACTCGAATTGCATCCACAGCGAATGATCGATCCCAAGCCCTTGGCGGTGGTCATAGTTGTATTGCAGCCGAACCTTGGAGAATTCGGTTGGATACCAGGTCAGATTCGGCGACACCCGGTACCGATCGGCCCGGAGCTCCGCGTCGAACGCCGCCTTGCTGCCACTGACGACATCCCCGCGCAACCCGACCACGATTCGGGGTTTGATTCCCCACAGGAGCTGGGAATAGACGCCCCGGTCCTTGAGCCGCTCCTTCGGCAATGTGGCCGAGGGGCTAGCCTCTGAAATCCGCTCGGCGACGTCGTACCGGCGGAACAGCGCCTCAGTCTGCCACGAAACGAAGGGAAAGCCGGCGCTCGCGGTGGCCGACTTCCATTTCCAGTAGAGGTCGGCCCCGTAGATTCTCGTGCGGCTGCTCGGCCCTGAATTGTTCGGCCCAAAGGCTCCCGAGGCACCGAACAGCACCGTTTGGGTGTTGCCCACGTCGAAGGAGGCGGTAATTCGGGGGACGATCAAGAGGTCGCGCAGGCCCTGGACCTCGCGGCTGATCGGGATCCCGCCGTGAATCTCGCCCGACCCATCCGAACGAAAGCTCGACGTCGTTCCGCCGGCACTATTGAGAACGCTGACCATGGCTTCGGTGTACCAGCGGGTCGGAACGAGCCATGATAGTCGCGCCCCCTGACTCCGAAGCCCGTCCGGCCCGAACATCCGGTTCAGAACCAAAGGCTGGTCCACGAACGACCACGCGTGGGGGTGTTGCTGGTTTTGGCGGCCGAACTCGGCAACAAACTGTCCGGCCCGAATTTGAAGATTGGCCGGGAGTGACGTCGTGAGAAAATAGGCCTCTTCCAGCTCCACGCCGGTTTCGCCGTTGGAGTCCAGCTTATGGACGATGTTGACGAAGCCCTTGAAGTAGGGGTCGACCGCGCCGTCCAGGGTGAGCTCGGCGTTGGGAATGGTAAAGCCCCGTACCTTGGGGTCGTGATCGCCCAGTTGGAGTGAGCCGACGTCGGCCTCGGTGGACCAACCGGCATCGGCCAGGAGGTCGAAGCCAATATTCATGTAGGCCCCGTTGGTGCGCGTCGGTGGTGGCGGCGGGCGTCGGTCGGTGGTCGCCGCCGCGCGTTCCAAGCTGTCCATCCGAGCTTGCAGTGATCGGATCGTGGCAGCTAAGGAGTCGAGCGACTTCGCTCCCTTAGTGCTGTCCGGCCGTTGCGCGGCCGACACTTGGGCGTTGAGCAGCCCGATTATCACTGCGGTCAGCAGTGTTCGCATCGTTGTGTTGTCCCCTCCAAATGGCCCGAAAAAGAATCGCCGGAATCAGCCGAAGTCGGGTGGGGTCGGTGGGGCTCGAGAGAGGGCTTGGCCGGCCTGTTGGTTCGCCAGGTCGGCGGGTGGGCGGGGCAGGGAGACCCGGCATTCCGGCGGGGGCTTTAGAAGCCCGACCGGGTCCTCGGCTAGGGTGCGGTCTGCGACGACGGCCGAGGCATCGAGTAGGCAGTGATCCGCGTGGTGGATCCCATCTTGAGCCTCGAGATGGGGTACCGTTTGGATCGTGGTCGGCTGCCGGAAATGGGTCGCGGCCTCAGCCGCCCCTGGGAAGACCCAAGCAGTGGCCAAGACGAGGCTCACCAGCAGCCGGACAGCAGAAACTCCAAAGGTCCGTAACACGCCCGGAATCTACCCCCAAGCAGCCAGACGCACTAGAAGTAGTTAGGCGCCGGCCAGGGTTGCCTGTTGGGCCGCCGCCTTGATCCGTACCACGCTACCCGCGTTGAACTCCAACCGATCGGCCTCGATGCCGTCGCTGAAGATCACTCCGTTGGCCGGCATCTGCGATTCAAGGACCAGCTCTCCGCTCGGTGGAATCATCCCCGATACCATCGTGGCCGCCGAGGACTTGCTTTGGAACGGCTCCCGGACGACGAAGAGGAGGCGGGGATCCTCCCACTCGAGCTTCTCCGGCTCAAAGGCACCGCCCCCCGGTGCGACGACTGACAACCCCGCCGCCATGTTGAAGATGCTCGACAGCCACCCGGTGGAACCGGCTCCAGTGGAGACCAGCACCCCGCTTGACGACTGCGGTTCGGACCGCCCTTCGAATTCGATCCGATACCGGGCCGACACGTGACTTCCACATCCAATGAAAAAGTCGTTGAACGCGAGCATGGACTGCCCGTTGGTGAGCGTGGCCTCCCCAAGAGTGACTCGGCGGACGGACCCCGTGCCGGCAAGGCCGCGCTCGACCGCATCGCACGCCTGATCGACTCGAAAGGGCATCAGGACGCCGTCGAACCGGGCCGGGTCGGGGTTGACCGCGACAATCAACTGGGCAATCGCGTATTTCGCGGTGTTGGCGACGAGGCCGTCTTGACCTGCGGTGACGACGATGTCACCAGGCCCGAAGACGAAGTTAGGCAGCAGGTCCCGGTCGATCGGCTGCACCGGGAGGAGACGAGAGAGATCATCCCGTAGCCGAACCAAGGCGTCTTGGTAGGTCTGATCCTCGTCCTCGTACTCCGCGAAGGGGTCCGCCGCCGGCGCGGCGGCCCGCCGGGACCGTTTCTTCTGGCTGACCGCGCCGTGACCAGCCGGGGCCCGTTGCATCAGGTCGATGTCGGCGGCTCGCTGGATATAGAACTTGGCTTGCGCCACGGTGTTGAACCGGCGCCGGAGCCCCGCCAGGCGGGTTTGCCTGGTGACCAGAACGATCTTACGATCGGCGTGAACCGCCACCTACTTCTCCGGCTTCGACGGCCGCATCAGCGAGGTGAGCAGGTCTGGGCTGATGTTGAGTTCCCCAATCTTCGAAGCGTTCTCGGCCAGTTCGCGCACCGCCAGGGCGACGCCGGTGCGGGGGTCCATGTGTCCGGCCTGGCTGGCGAGCAGGACCCGCCAGTCCGTCTGGCGGAGCGGTTTGAGAGTGGCCTCGAGCCGATAGGCCTCCGCATCCGCCTGGGCGCGGGCGTTCTGCACTTCTTTGGTGATCAGGGCCGCCCGTTGCTCTTCGTTGGCGATATCAGCCGCCATTTTCTTTTCCCGAATCTGGCGCTGCTTTTCGGCCACCGCGAGGTCGGTGTTGAGTTCGCTTTCTTTGATCATTCGCTCTTGTTCGACCGCGGAATTGCGCCGGGCGTAGATTGCCTCATCGGCCTGGCGGAGCAGCTGTTCGCGAACGTCGGCTTCCAGTGCCTTGGCTGTTTCGGGCGTCGGCTTGATCGACAGGATGGCCAGACCGAGGATTTCGATGCCGAGCATCTTGACCTCTTCGGCATCGTGGAGGCCGGTCAGGACCGTTTTAGCAGTCGCCTGATGGGCGCTGAGGAGGTCGCGAAGCTTCATCTGGTGAATCAGCGCCGCGGCCAGGACCTGAACCGCGTTGACGATCCGCTCACTCAGCTTCTGCGGGTCATCGGACACGTGGCGGCCGGCGGAGTTGACCGAAAAATCCAGCAGGGCGGCGACCCGCTTGGGATCATTGACCCGGTAGGTCAACTGCCCCTGGGCGGTAACGACTTGGAAGTCGGCTGTTACCTCTTCGAAGGCGAACGGTACGTCGACGGACCCGATCGGTACTTGGACGACGGATGACGTCGGGGCGTAGTAGAAGAAGGACAAGCCCAGGCCGTCGCGGACGACCTGTCCGCCCTTGTAGAGGAGGACATGGGTGGTGGGGCTTGCCTTGAGATAACTGAAACCGAACACGGACACCTCCGATTGACGGCCTGATCGCGTGGTCGCGAATCTACGGGCTGGGCCGGGCGTCAGCAAGCGAATCGGCGCCCGGCCCCGCTATCACCCGCCACCCGGTAGATCGGCCGTCGCCCACCGCGAAATACAGCCCATACACCGTGGCGCCATCATAGGCCGGCTCGAAGTCGGCGGTCACAGTCTCGAGGTACCCGGCGGCCCCGCGGAGCCTGATCTTGAGGGCGACGCCGTTCCGGGTCGCGTGTAACCGATATCGACCCATGGGGACGTCAAGGAGGAGGTCGGTTCCGCGGGTGCCGACCACCGTGCGGTTGATTGCCTGGCCCGCGCTGCCGTCGAGGAGCGGGCCCACGGGGGTCAGGGTAAGGAGAACGCCGTCGAGGTCGAATAGATCCCAGCCTGCGTCCATCTGGACCGTGCCGCCGTAGAATCCGTCGTGCCCGAAGTCCTTGGGGACTTCGCCCGTCATGACCCACTGCAGGTTGACGACGTGCCCCTCCGTGCCAGCGAACGAGGCCGGGTAGTCGGGTTTGAGATCGATTGTATAGGTCCGTCCGTTGGAGGTAACGGTGGTGGTTCCCCGAACGTACCAGGCGTCGGTTGCCGGGAGCTCGTAGCGATAGGTCCCGTCCGCGCGGGATTGGAGGACAATGTTACGGTTGAACCACAGCGCGTTGTTGATCACAACGGCGGCGTCGGCGATCGGCCGGCCGCGGGTATCGGTGACGAGGCCGCTGACGACGCCGGCCGTCGAAGGCAGGTCGGCACCGGTGCTGGCACCAGCATCGCAGGCGGCTGCGAGGATGAGACCCGAAAGGCAAAGGCGGCGAAAACGGTGATCGAAAATCATGGTCGGCTCCCAGTGGTTGTTGGCTCGTCGAATCACAGGCTCAATGTGAGGCCGACGAGTTACCGATGGCTTAGCGAACCGGCCGCCGGCCGCCGGTAAGTGGGCTGTAAGTGGCGTATATTGGAGGCCCCCGCGACGCGAGCCACCCTTCTCAGGAAAGGATGTTACGATGAGAATCCTGGCGAGACTCGCCCTGCTCTCCGTAATCCTGTCACCCCGCGTGCAAGCCCAGCCGAGCCCCGCCGAGAGAGGCTTCAGGGCTCTTTTCGACGGCAAGAGTACGGCTGGGTGGACCCTGGTCGATGGTCACGGGGCGGGGTACATCGTCAAAGACGGCGTCCTGGTCTGTCCCGCTGACGGCGGCGGCAATTTGTTTACCGAGAAACAGTACGCCAACTTCGTGTTCCGGTTCGAATTCAAGACCGAACCAGGCGGGAACAACGGCGTGGGGATTCGGGCACCGCTCGAAGGCGACGCCGCCTATCAAGGGATGGAGATCCAAATTCTCGACGATCATCACGAGAAGTGGCTCGGTAAACTCAGGTCGGAACAGCACCACGGCTCGGTCTACGACGTCATTCCCGCCCGGACCGGCTTCCTCAAACCCGCGGGGGAGTGGAACGAGGAAGAAATCGAAGCCCGGGGCCGTCGGATTCGGGTCATGCTCAACGGTGTGATCATCACCGACGCGGATCTCAGCACCGTCCGCGAAGCCGAGGTGCTCGCGAAACACCCCGGTCTTCAACGCAAAGCCGGCCACCTCGGATTCCTCGGCCATGGGTCGTTGGTCGAATTCCGCAACATCCGGATCAAGGCCCTACCATAGCCGCCATCGAGGAGCGAGCCTATCGACGGGTCACCCTTCGGCTGATCCCGTTTCTGTTTCTGTGTTACGTCGTCGCGTATCTCGACCGGGTCAACGTCGGGTTCGCGAAACTGCAGATGTTGCAGGATCTCGGGATGAGCGACACGGCCTACGGCATCGGGGCCGGGATCTTCTTTGTCGGCTATTTCCTGTTCGAGGTGCCCAGTAACCTGATTCTCCACCGGACCGGGGCCCGGGTCTGGATTTCCCGGATCATGATCACCTGGGGATTGGTCTCAGCGGCGACGATGTTTGTCACCACCGCGTGGCAGTTCTACCTCGCCCGGTTTGTGTTGGGAGTGGCCGAGGCGGGGTTCTTTCCCGGAATCATCCTCTATCTAACCCAGTGGTACCCCCCATCCAGGCGGGGCCGAATCCTGGCCCTGTTCATGACGGCCGTGGCGATCTCGGGGGTTATAGGTGGGCCGGTGTCGGGGTGGATCTTGAGCACCATGGCTGGGGTCAACGGGTGGGCCGGCTGGCAGTGGCTCTTCCTGCTCGAGGGGCTGCCCTCGGTTGTGATGGGGGTGGCGGTGTTCGTCTACCTCGATGATTCCATCGCCCAAGCCCGGTGGTTGCCGGAAGAGGAGCGAGCGCTGTTGATTAGGAACGTCCGAGACCAGCAAGGCGGCGCCGACCACCCGACCATCCTCGCGACGCTGAAGAGCCCGCAGGTGATCCTGTTTTCGGCCCTCTACTTTTGTCTGGTGATGGGGCTCTACGGGATTTCCTTCTGGCTGCCCCAGTTGATCCGTACGATGGGCGTGCAGGAGCCGGGGCGAATCGGGCTCCTGAGCGCGATTCCGTACCTGGCCGCGACGGTTGTGATGGTGGCCGCGGGGCGGCACTCGGATCGGACCAGCGAACGACGATGGCATTTGGTGACTGGGGCCCTGGTCGGTGCCGCCGGGTTGGTGGTAGCCGGGTTGTTCAGTACGAACCTTGTGCTCGGCCTCAGTGCCATGGCGGTGGCGACCGCCGGCGTCCTGGCTGCCGCTCCCCTGTTCTGGACCTTGCCGACGGCCGTGTTACGAGGAGCCTCGGCGGCGGCGGGCATTGCGGCCATCAATTCGATTGGGAATCTGGCGGGGTTTCTGAGCCCCTATCTGATCGGCGTTGCTCGTGACGCGACGGGCGAGGCCACGTTCGGGTTATACGCTATTGCCCTCTTTCTCTTGATTGGAGCGGCCCTGTCGGTTCCGGCCACCGGGATGCGTCGGTCCGACGCCCAGGGGCTTCGGGATGCCTCCGGCGCTAATTAAGCGGCGCCCACGAGCCGATAAGGATAGGGACCGGGAGTAGATCACTGATGCGACTATCAGAACGACTGAACCGAATCGGGCGGCTGGTCCGGCGCCCGCTCGTGGCGGCCGGGCTCCAAGCCCTTATGGTGGGCGGTACCGCGTTGATCGGCATTGGGGTGCTGAGTGTCGATGCCCAGAGGGCCCTGCTCGGCGACTTGCGTCGATCGCTCGGCCAGACCGCGGTGACGGCCGCTGCCATGATCGATCCGGACGCCCACCAACGCATGGTCACCTCGGGCACCGCCGCGCCAGATGAGTATGACGCGGCGGTCCGACCGCTGACCATTCTCCTCCGCTCGAGTCCGGATCTCCGTTTCGTCTACAGCGCCATTGTTCGCGGCGATACCATGTACTACGTCTTGGATGCCGACCCTAAGGACGATCCCAGCGTGATCGTCGAAGCGAACCGGGACCCTCCGCTGGCCGGACAGCGTCAAGTCTGGCAAACGCAACAGTTGACGGTTGAACAGGCGCCGACGTTGAACTCCTGGGGCGTCGGAATCCGCGCGTACGCTCCGATCCGAGCCCGGGATGGCCGGATGGTGGCATTCCTTGGGGTCACCATGAAGGCTGAGCGCTATGTGGCCGCGATAAGTGAGATTCGCTCGGCCACCGCCCTTGGCGCGGTGGTCGCGATCGCCCTGGCGTTGGGCAGCGGCTTCGCGGTCTGGCGGTTCCAGCGAAGTCGGGATCAAGCCCTGAAGGAGGCTGTCGCCGCCTCGAAGATCAAGGGTGAATTTCTGGCGACCATGAGCCACGAGATCCGGACGCCGCTCAATGCGGTGTTGGGCATGACCGAGTTGATGTTACATGGCGATCTCCCGCCCGCCCAGCGGGTCCGAGCCGAGTCGGTGCACGGCGCGGGGAAACACCTGCTCCACGTCGTCAACGAGATCCTTGATTTTTCCAAGGTCGAGTCCGGCCATTTGGATCTCGAGTCGGTGGACTTCGACCTCGCCGACTTGGTGGAGGAGTCCGTCGCGATGTTTAGGAAACCGGCTGACGCGAAGGGCCTCAAGCTCATGGTCCAAGTCGACGGGACGGGCGGCGGACCGATGCTCTTCCGGGGCGATCCATTTCGGGTCCGCCAGATGCTGGTCAATCTGATCGGGAACGCCGTCAAGTTTACCGAGGTCGGCAAAGTCGCCGTCACGGCGGCGGTGGTCGCCGAGACCGACACCGAGGCATCGATTGAGCTCCGGGTGGCCGATACCGGCATTGGGATCGCAGCCGAGGCCCAGGAAAGAATCTTCGATCAGTTCTCCCAGGCCGATGGATCGACGACCCGGCGGTATGGCGGCACTGGGCTCGGGCTCGCGATTTGTCGGCGGCTCGCCGGGTTGATGGCGGGCACGGTCCGGGTCGAAAGCCGACCGGGGCAGGGCGCGACGTTCATCGTCGCGATCACGTTAGGAAAAGCCAAACCGAAGGGACGGGTCGAACCAGGCAGCCAACCACATGGGATAAAGGCCCGATCCAAGTTTCAAGGATTCGTGCTGGTGGTCGAGGACAGCCTGCTCAACCAGCAGCTGGCCGAAGCGATGCTGAACGAGATGGGGTTGGACACCGTCACCGCCAACAATGGACACGAGGCGGTCGACCGGGTCCTTCAATCCGATTTTGACCTGATCCTCATGGATTGCCAAATGCCGCTGATGGATGGGTACCAGGCCACCGAAGCAATCCGCCGGCTCCCCGAGAGAAGGAGCCGGCGGTTGCCGATCGTTGCCGTGACCGCCAATGCCATGGAGGGCGACGAACAACGGTGCCGGGCGGCGGGCATGGACGCCTTTCTGGCCAAGCCCTACACCCTGGCCCAACTGAGCGACCTGCTCGAGCGCTGGCTACCGCCTCCGGCCGATCGCGCGCCGCCGGCCTAACAGGGGGACGGGCCGAGAGGCTCATCTCTGCCTGGTCAGGGCCGATACTTCCGGGATGACCCGCCACTCGCGCTCCCTCGGCACCATCTTCCTGTTGGCCCTCTCCACCTGCGGCGGGGGGAGCGGGGACGCCGGACCGACCGACCCCGATGGCACCAACCCCTACGGCCTTACCACAACCGGACCGGGGGTCCTTTCGGTGTCGCCGATTGATACCGCTTCGGTCATCTACACGACGCCGCTCGGCAAGCTCGGTCCCCCGGGCCACACCTTGCCGACGGATCACGTCTACATCTCATTCGTCGACCCCTACAGCGGCAACCAACAGAACAACGACTGCCGCAAGCGTCCGATCTACGCCGCTGGGAGCGGCGTCATCACGTTCGTTCTGGCGACCGAGGCCCGCGGCGATACCAAGGTCGACATCCAGATGACCAAGACCTTTCACTACTACTACGATCACGTCTTGCTCTCGCCGGGTATGGTGCCCGGCACCCGAGTCTCGGCCGGTCAGGCGATCGGGACCACCACGGGTTTCTGTCCGTCGTTCGACATCGGAGCCTACGATCGCGAGGTCACACTCCCCGGGCTGGTGAACCCGTCGCGTTACGGCGACAACACCCGCCACGCGGTGTCGCCGTACCGGTATCTGGCCGAGCCGCTTCGGACGCTCTACTACTCCCGCTCTCGGCTCTTCGAAGGAGTCCCGTCCGACAAAGACGGACGGATCGACTTCGGCGTGGGCGGTCGGCTGGCGGGCGATTGGTTCCACGCCTCGCTCCCGGTCGATGCCTTGAGTTCAGGCAGTCCAGCCGGGTGGGTCAAGTCGCTTGCGTTTGTTCCGGACTGGTTCAGTGGTCGGCCGCAGGTGTCGGTTGGCGGGACGATCGCCACGCCCTTCTTCGGGAACATCGGCGCCAATGACCCCGATCCCGCTACGGTGAGTCCGGCCAGTGGCGTCGTTGGATATCAGATTACCAGGCCGGGAGCGACCGAGATCTACGGCTGGTTGCTGGTGGAAATGACGGCTGCCGACCGGATCAAGGTGGAGTTCTTCCTTGGGGCGGCGGTCCGTCCCCCGGGGTTTACGGCTGCGGCACAGGAGTATCTTCGGTAAGGGACGCGCCTGAACCTTCCGGCCGCCGCGATCCGTAAGAGGGGCATGTTTTCAACCTGTATTTTCTGCAACAAGCCGCTGGGCCGCAACGAATCGATCGAAATTTTCCCGGTCGGCAAGCGGCTGGCTTTCGACGCCGCCAAGGGTCGCCTCTGGGTGGTCTGTCCTGCTTGCGAGCGATGGAACCTTTCGCCGCTCGAGGAACGCTGGGAGGCGATCGAAGCGGCCGAGCGACTTTACCGAGACACCCGGCGGCGGGTCTCGACCGATAACATCGGATTGGCCCGACTTCCCGAAGGTACGACGTTGGTGCGGATCGGCACGCCCGAGCGGCCGGAGTTCGCGGCGTGGCGCTACGGAGACCAGTTCGGCCGCCGCCGCACCCGGGCGATGTTGGCCGCCGGGGGCGGGGTGGCCGCCATCGCCGCTGTCGTCGCCGGGGGGACGATCGCGGGGGTCGGTGTTGCTGGCTTCGGCTACCTTCTCGTACGGGCCGGGCAAAACCTGGTCTATGGCAGCCCGGAGTCGATCGTTGCTCGGATTCGTACCGACCACCACGGCCTGATCGACGTCCGGCGCCGTCATCTCGCCGAGTCGTCCATCAACGCTGGACCCGACGGTACCCTTGGCCTTGATCTTCGGTACAAAAACGGCGCGGCCCGTTTCACCGGTGCTGAGGCGGAGCGAATTGCGTCGATCGTCCTTCCCAAGGTGAATCGGTTTGGCGGGCGTCAAGGCGATGTGGCCCTGGCCGTCCGGCTGATCGAGACGCTCGGCGATTCGGAGCGCTTCCTTCGCGATATCGGCCGCCGGTCTGAAGGCGTGATCAAGTCGATGACCGATGGGGTGTCGCCACGGCGGGCCAAGATGCGGCAACAGGAATTCACAAAATACGGCCTGTTCAGTCTTCCGGCCCCTCAGCGGCTCGCCATTGAAATGGCTCTCCACGAGGAGACTGAGCGGCGGGCGTTGGAAGGAGAGATCGCCGAACTGGAACGAGCCTGGGTCGAGGCGGAAGAGGTGGCGGCGATCG